>JANTFN010000132.1 GCA_024763435.1 Thermodesulfobacteriota bacterium
ATTCAGCCGCTCCTTTAGCGTGGTTCAACTTTTCTACGGAAAATAACGGGGAATGTCAAGGGGAACAGGTGGGAAGCCGTTTGTTGCCTTGACCATTTTATGGAGATTTGTTAAGCAATAAGCAAGAAAAATGCCTGTTTTACGCGGGGAGACAGCGTTCGGAAAATTTAAAAGGCCTCGTGCCTGTTTTTCTGTTTTATTTATTGAAGCGAATATGGCAAATAAATCATCCGAAAATAAAACGACAGCACGGTTAAACGCCCGGCTTGACGCCTGTGAGGAAAAAATTAAGGGACTTGAACGGGAAAAGGAGGGGCTGGAATCCCTGATCCGTTATTCCTCTCTCGGGGTTGTGACGGCGGACAGAGATATGGTGATTACGTCCTGCAACACTGTTTTTGAGGGCCTTTTTGGTTACGAGATGTCCGAGATCGCCGGCAAAAATTTAGATGACGTTATCGCGAAAAATGCCCATTTGGCGGAGGCCGGGAGATACTCGCGGGAAACGCTGAAAGGTGAGCCTATTCACCACACGGGAAAGCGGTTCCGTAAGGACGGCAGCGCCATCGATGTTGAGTTTTTCGCGGTGCCCATCAAAATAGGCGGAAAGGTGGTGGGCGCCTACGGCCTCTATCAGGATATCTCGGAACGAATCGTGACGCGGGAGAAACTCGAAGAAAGTGAAGAGCGGTTGAAGCACGTGTTTCAGGCTTCTCCGCTCGGTATTGGCCTGGTCAGGGACAGAATTATGCAGTGGCATAATGAGGCGATGTCAAAAATGCTCGGGTATCGCGCGGAGGAACTTATCGGCAGGGATGCGCGAATGCTTTATCCCGATGATCATGAGTACCGCCGCGCCGGGGAAAGCATCGCGTTACTGAACCCCGGGAAAAAGACAAGCGGGTTAGATACCCGCTGGGTTAGAAAAGATGGGGAGATTTTTGATTGTCATGTGTGGTATTCACGTCTGGTCTTCGGGGCTGAGGGAGATGCGGTGCTCGCGATTGCCGAGGACATAACAGAACGTAAAAGGGTAGAAAGGCTGCTGCAGGAAAGCGAAGAAAGATACCGGCAACTCATAGAGAATTCCCCGCTTGCGATTTGTGTCTTTAATGCCCGGGAAATCTTTTTCGCCAATCCTGCCGCCATGAAGATAGTGGAAGCGGAATCCATGGCAGATATTGCCGGCAAATCCTTATTTGATTTTATAAGACAGGATTTTCGGGATATGAGCCGGGAGCGTGTAAAATCATTATTAAAAGGGCAGACGGACCTGCCGACCCTTAATGTTAAAGCGGTGACCCTGAAAGGAAACGAGGCTGACGTAGAGGTTCATTCCATCCAGGTGCGTTATAATGAAACCCCCGCCGTCCTGTCTGTCTTTTCGGATGTCACGGAGAAAAAAAAGGCCGAGGCAAAACTTCGGGAAGAGGAAGAGAACTATCGTAACCTTTATAAGGCATCAAAACGGCAGGGGGAATTGTATCGCTCCCTCCTGAATTCCTCTGCCGATGCCATTGTTATCTACAATCTTAAGGGAGAGGTGCAGTATATCAGCCCCTCTTTTACGAAGACCTTTGGCTGGACCTTTGAAGAGATGAAGGGAAAAAAGATTCCTTTTCTCCCCGAATCAGAGCGAGAGGCCTCCATGGCCATCATTGTTGATCTCATTAAAAACGGCACACTGGTTCATGGTTTTGAGACGCGCCGCCTGACAAAAGATGGGAGGGTTTTAGATATCAGTATCAGTGCTTCCCGTTACAGCGATCATACGGGGGCCCCAACAGGAATGCTGGTCATTTTAAGGGATGTTACGGAAAAGAAACGGTCTGAGCGGGAACTTATGGAAGAGGAGAAGCGTTATCGGGAGCTCTATAGTGAGTCCAAACGCCAGGAAGCGTTATACCGTTCACTCCTCAGATCATCTGCTGATACTATTATTATTTATAACCGCCAGGGAAAGCCGGAATTTGTCAGCCCCTCCTTTACGAAGACCTTCGGCTGGACCTTTGAAGAGGTAGCGGGCAAACAAATTCCCTTTGTTCCTGAAACGGAGAAGGAAGCGACTGCGGCTGTTATCAGGGAGCTTCTTTCAAAAAAAGACCCCATTTATAATTTTGAAACACAGCGGCTGACAAAGGATGGAAGAACCCTGGATGTCAGTGTAAGCGGGTCTGTTTTTTCTGATACCGAGGGGAATCTTGCCGGAATCCTCGTTGTTTTGAGGGATATTACGGGTCGCGTAAGGGCAGAGGTGGCAATCCATGAATCCGAAAGGCGTTTCAGGGAGCTGTACGATTCAGTGTCCGATCTTATCTTTACCCTCAATTTGGATGGCTATTTCCTTTCCGCGAATAAGGCGGTGTGTGAGATTATCGGTTATACCCCAGAAGAACTGGTAGGCCGCCGCCCATCAGAATTCATGAAGCCCGAATTTCGGGAATTGTTTGATTCCGAATTTCTGACGACACTCAAGGAGCAAGGCTTTCATTCCGGCATGTCCACTTACATGACAAAAGATGGCCACAAGATATACGTGGAGCATCGCAGCACGCTGGTCAAACCGGGGAAGGGGAAACCTTATCTCAGCGCGGTTGCCAGGGATGTTACGGAACGGGTTTTGGCGGAAAAGCGTATAAAAAAGCTCCAGGCGGAAATGCTTCAGGCACAGAAGATGGAGGCCATCGGGACGCTGGCGGGGGGAATTGCCCACGATTTCAATAATCTCCTGATGGGGATCCAGGGAAATGTTTCCCTGCTCGAGATACATGCCGCCCCGGAAGACCCGGGATATGAGCGATTAAAAAGCATCGAGGAATATGTTCAAAGCGGTTCTGAACTTACGAAACAACTGCTTGGATTTGCAAGAGGCGGCAGGTATGAGGTTGTTCCCACGGACCTGAATGAATTAATAGACAAGGAAGTGAATCTTTTTGGGAGGGCCAAAAAAGAGATAGAAATCCACAAAAAATTTCAGCGCGACCTGTGGAGTGTAGAAGTGGACCAGGGGCAAATAGGGCAGGTTTTCCTGAACCTCTTTGTCAATGCCTGGCAGGCCATGCCGAAGGGGGGGCGGCTTTATCTCCAGACAGAGAATATAGCCCTCAAAGAGGACGCTCCGGATTCCCTTTCCCTGCCACCCGGACATTACGTGAAGGCCACGGTTTCCGATACGGGTACGGGGATGGACGAGGCAACGAAAATGAGGATCTTCGAACCTTTCTTTACCACAAAGGAAAAGGGGCGGGGAACCGGATTGGGACTGGCATCTGTTTATGGTATTATTAAAAATCATGACGGTATCATAGAAGTAGAAAGCCGGGTTGGACATGGAACCACCTTTATCCTTTATTTACCTGCAACAGATAAAGAGCCTCTGAGGAGTCAGGCTGATCTCCAGGAAGAAATTCTTCCCGGGAAGGAACGTATCCTGCTGGTGGACGATGAGAAGAAAATTCTCGATATTGGCAAACAGCTGTTAGAGGTTTTAGGTTATGAGGTTGTGTCGGCGGAAAATGGGAAAAAGGCGATTGAAATATTCAGGAAAGAGAAGAACACCATCAGCCTCATTATCCTCGACATGGTCATGCCGGAAATGGGGGGGCGGGAGACCTTTACCGCTCTGCGTGAGATATCTCCAAATATAAAGGTTTTGTTAGCCAGTGGCTACAGCATTGATGGTGAGGCCTCTGAAATCATGGCGCGGGGATGCAATGGGTTTATCCAGAAACCCTTTTCCATGAAAAAACTTTCCGGTAAAATACGCGAGGTCCTGGCAGAAAGTTAGCCGGGATTGGCGTCAGATTCATAGCTGATTGTCACCTGTTACGAATAAATATAGACGGCGGGCAATCTCCTGTTTTGATTTTTGCTTTTCAACCTTGACAATCCGGAAAGTTTATGCCATATAGTCACTGCTTGAAGCGCAAAAGGGTCTGAAGGTCCTTTAAAAAAGAAAAAGTCAAATTAAATTCAATTTTTCTAATCAGATCGCGAAGGTCTCATAACCCGGGGGCGGGTGTTTGATTTTGCCGGTATATATCCGGAACCCCGGAAAAACAGGAGGCATCAAAATGAAATTTTTAAAATTTTGGATGGTTGTTTTGGTTGGCACAGCTCTTATCGCGGGATTTTCTGGCAATGCCCAGGCCCATTTCGGGATGATTATCCCCTCCACGGAAATCGTAACCCAGGCGTCAGGGGGCACTATCTCTCTGACGGTTATGTTTGCCCATCCCTTCGAGCGCAACTGGATGGATATGGCGCGGCCCGCCCGTTTTGGGGTCAAGATCAGGGGGGCCAAAACAGAAAACCTGCTTCCCCTGTTAAAGTCCATCAAAATTCAGGGCCACCAGGCATGGAAGGCGACCTATCGCCTGAAGCGACCGGGGGATTATGTTTTTTTCGACCAACCGCAACCCTATTTCGAGCCCGCTGAGGGAAAATTCATCGTCCATTACACGAAAGTTATCGTGAATGGATACGGCATGGAAGAAGGCTGGGATACAAAGGTCGGCCTTAAGACGGAAATTATCCCCCTGACCCGTCCTTATGGTGTTTACAAAGGAAATGTCTTCAGGGGCATCGTTCTGGTAAATGGAAAACCCGCACCCTTCTGTCGAATTGAAGTAGAATACGATAATACGGGAGAGGCCTTTGTCGCGCCGGCCGGCCCCTTTATCAACCAAGTGATCAAAACCGATCAGAACGGCGTGTTTGCTTATGCCATGCCGGCTGCCGGGTGGTGGGGGTTTGCCGCGTTGAACGCGGGTGCGAAAAAGATTCAATACAAGGGAAAGGCCTACCCCGTGGAGCTGGGGGCTGTTTTGTGGATGCGAACCCGTGATATGAAAAGGAGAAAATAGATGCACATCTCCGAGGGTGTTCTCGCCGCCCCTGTTTTGATAAGCGGGGCCCTTATCGCTGCCGGCGGGGTTGCTATTGGCCTTAAAAAAACGGAAAACGAAAAAATTCCCGAGGTGGGGGTTTTGGCGGCGGCCTTTTTTGTTGCCTCGCTCATCCATGTCCCCCTTGGCCCCACGAGTGTTCATCTGATTCTAAACGGATTGGTGGGGCTGCTTCTGGGATGGGCGGCCTTTCCGGCTATCCTCGTGGGTCTTGTCTTTCAGGCTATTTTGTTCCAATTTGGAGGTTTAACGACGCTGGGTGTCAACACCGTTACCATGGCCCTTCCCGCCGTCATCGGGTATTATCTCTTTGGTCCGATTGTTCGGGGTAAAAATCATAAGCGCGCCCTTGTTGGTGCTTTTTTCTGTGGGGCGTTTGGTGTTCTGGGCGCGGCCTTTCTGGTTGCCTTTGCCCTCTTCTGGACCGGGCAATCCTTTCTCGAAGCCGGCAAAATGGTCATCTACGCCCACATCCCCGTCATGATTATTGAAGGGATCCTTGCCCTTTTCTGCGTGGGGTTTTTGCGAAAGGTCAAACCCGGTCTTCTGGAGGTTAAAAAATGAAAATACGAACATTGATTCTCATTGTCCTGTCCCTGCTTATTTTTCCCAGA
>JANTFN010000133.1 GCA_024763435.1 Thermodesulfobacteriota bacterium
GTATGCAGTTACGACTGCATCTATTGCCAGATTGGTAAAACAACCCGAAACACCCTTCAGCGCAAGGCCTATTTCCCCACGGACAGGATTAAGGAAGAGCTCTCAGCCTTTTTGAAGGAGACTGAAAAGGTTGGCGGCGTGGATATCTTCACGTTTTCAGGGTCGGGCGAACCGACCCTCCATGCCGGCATCGGCGAACTCATCCGATTTCTGAAGGAACGAACCCGTATCCCCGTCGCGGTGATTACCAACGGCTCCATGCTGTGGGACGAAGGGGTTCAGACAGATCTTCTGGCGGCGGATCGGGTGGTCCCGTCATTAGACGCGGTACTGCCTGAAGCGTTCGAGGCCGTGAACCGGCCCGAAAAGACCCTGGAGGTGTCGCGGGTTATTGAAGGGCTGAAGGCCTTTCGCGAAAGGTATCAGGGGCAGTTGTGGGTGGAAGTCCTTTTGTGCCGCGGGGTCAATGACGCGCCGGAGGCAATTACCGCGCTGAAAAAGGTATTGGATGACATTAAACCGGACAGGATTCAGCTCAATACCGTGGTGCGCCCGCCATCGGAAGACCGGGCACTTCCCCTGACTGAGGCACGCCTCGGGGAAATCAGCGCGTATCTTGGAGACCGGGCGGAAATCATCGCCTCTTTTGACAAGACAACTGTTTCCGCGTATCATAAAGGGACTGAAGAAGACATCCTTAACCTCCTCCGGCGCAGGCCTGAAACATCCCAGAAGATGAGTCAGAGCCTGGGTCTGCACCCGCACGAGGTGGAAAAATATGTAACGGAGCTTTTGAGAGAGGGGAAAATCCTGTCCCGACGGCTTGGGAATGAACTTTACTACGAAATAGAGAGGCAAAAAAATGAATCATGAAAAAATAAACCATTACATCACGGAACCCACCCTACTTGGGGAAATGGCAAACCCTGACGGCAGCGGCGCCATCGGGGACCCGTCCTGCGGGGATAGAATTGAAATTTTTATCAAAGTGAAAGATGACAGCATCACGGACATTCGCTATCTGGTCAAGGGATGCTGGGGCTCGCTTGCCTCAACAGGCCAGTTGTGCGACCTTGTCAAGGGCAAATCAATCGATGACGCCCTCTATTTCGATGAGGATGATGTCCTGAATGCCCTCGGGGGATTACCCGAGGAAAAACGCCACTGCACCCGCCTTGCCCTCGCGGCCCTTCACTATGCCGTTCGCAACTATCTTGTCCATCACAGCGGCGGCAATGGCGAAGAATACCTCGAGCAGTAAAGATACACGCGTACCCTCTCCCCAATGCGGGAGAGATTCAGCGCGAGGGGGAAACCGCCTGTTAATTCAGGAATGTTAAGCGGAAGGCGGCGGGGCCTGTCCTGCATCTTTACTCAGTTTGGCAACCCCGTCCAGCTTTTTTGTGAGCTTCTTCTCCCTGAAATGCTTGGTGATCAGCTTCGGAACTGCCAGGATGGCGACAATAAGCGCCCCCACCAGGGTAGATCCAAAAATAACTGCGATCAGAGAGGTGTTAACATTCCAGAAGAGGAACTTGACCTCGAGGGGCATCCCGTTTTGAAGCCCGAAAATCGTGACAAGCAGAATCAGGATAAAGGTGATAATAAGGGTGACATACATGTTTGACTCCTTTGATAAAAGCTTTACGCGTTTTTATATCCTCTTGCGCCATCGTTGCCGTCTTCGCGAGATGTTCTGTGATGCGTCAAAAGGTAAAAGGAGGGATAAAGTGAGAAACGTCCCTCCTTGTATAAATGATCTATTATCCTTTTATTTTTTATCTTTAGCCGGAGCCTCTTCCTTTTCCTCGGTTTTTCGAAGACTTTTTTCCAGTTTGTCCAGGGCGTCCGCTGTTTTTTCCCGAAGGTTATCCGCGACAAAACGCAGGGCCTCGGCTTGATCCTGAAGATCCCGAATTCCGCCGGCCTTTTGATAGGCCATTACGGCAATAACAAGCGCCACGATGGCTACGATGAATGTTATAGTCAGCATTAAAAATCACCCCCTTTCCGGTTTTTTCGGATACTTAAACATAAACACGGCCGGCGGGATGTCAAGATAGCCATTCCGCCCGATTTGACTTCCGGCAGATTCGATGTAAACTATTAAATAGAAAAACGCAGGTTCCGCCTGTTGAGTAGGGTTCGATCATGCTATCCCCTCCGGCAAAACCATGAAGCCGGATAAACAGGGGCAAGGGCCTTGATAAAACCTTTTCATGAAGGAGGTGACGTATGTTTGAATGTATCGTTTTTGCGACCGATGGTTCTGAACACGCGCGAAAGGCCCGGGACTACGCCCGCAATCTGGCTGACCTGCACAAGGCCAGGGTATTTGTTGTTCATGCTTATTCGAGCCTGTCCGACCTTCTCGGATTCAAGGACTATAGTGAGATCGCAACGCATCGAATCGCCAACGGAAAGAAAATCCTTGATGAGGCGGCGGCAGACCTTTCAGCCCACGGCCTGACGGTTGAGACAGAACTCCTCGAAGGTCCAACGGTCGAGGCGATTCTCCATGTCGCGGAAATTCGGAAGGCCGGCCTTATTATTCTTGGCGCGCGCGGACTGGGAACCCTCAAGGGCCTTCTCCTCGGAAGCGTCAGTCACAAAGTCCTGCAGCACGCCCCCTGCCCGGTCCTGATTGTCCGTTGACTGTGTGAAAGGTCAGAGTAGCTCGGACGCGCTCAGGAAACACCCTTCCGTCTTACCCATAAAAACCTTTAATACAAATATTCCCGAAACGGGCCAGGGGGAAGCGGCGGTTCCCGGCCCCCCGTTTGCCTTTCAGGGCCAACATGATAAAATAAACAACATGGGGAAAACGGATAACAGCCCTGCTCGTTCTCACGTAACGATTGCCATCACAGGGCCAACGGCCACGGGAAAGTCGGATCTCGCCCTCGCGCTGGCGGAAGAACTGGGAGCAGAGATTGTCAGCGCCGATTCAATGCAGGTTTACCGGTTTATGGACATCGGAACGGCAAAACCCCCGAAGGATGTCCTTGCCGCCATTCCTCACCACTTCATAGATATCCTGAACCCGGACGAAACCTTCAGCGCCGGGCAGTTTGCCCGTCAGGCCCGGGATTTAATCAGGGAAAAACAGGCCTCCGGAGTTCCTCTCATTGTGGCAGGCGGCACGGGGCTTTACATCAAGGCGCTGGAAAAAGGGCTTGTCGCGCTTCCCGCTATCCCGGATGAGATTCAAGCCAGGCTGTGGGAAGACTACCTGAACGCGGGCCTGCCGGTCCTCCATGAAAGGCTTCGCCAAGTCGATCCCGCCCTTGCCGCCACCCTCCATGTCAACGACCGGTTTCGCATCCTGCGCGCCCTCGGCATCTACGAAACAACCGGCATCCCTTTATCAGCACTTCAGGAAAAACATGGGTTCAGGGATACAACGATTCCCCTCCTGAAGGTGGGGCTTACATGTCCCAGAGATATCCTGTATAAACGCATCGAGGAACGGGTGGACCGGATGATGGCGGCAGGCTGGCTGCGGGAAGTTCAGGACCTCCTGGCGAGGGGATATGACGAAACCCTCAAACCAATGCAGGCCATCGGCTATCGGCAGTTGACAGCCGTTCTCCGGGGCGAGCTGGAGCTGGCCGACGCGATTGCGGAGATAAAAAAAGAAACGAGGCGGCTCGCGAAACGGCAGATAACCTGGTTTAAAAAAGAGGCGCCGGATATCTGGCTGCCCCTGTCCGGCCCTGACCTTTACAAACAGGTCAGGGAGATTATAACACTTTCCAAAAAGGGGGATGACGCATGGAAGGGAAAAAAGGCGTGAACACGCAGGAACACTTTCTGAACAAGGTCCGGCGGGAAGAAACTTTTGTCAGGGTAACGCTGGCGAATGGCGAGGAGCTGGAAGGTGTCGTCACCAGTTTCGACCCCTATGCCCTGATCCTGAAAAACACGACAAGCACGCTTATTTACAAACACGCCATCGCCACCATCGCGCCCTACTCTCAACAACCCGATTTCGATACCTTCAGCGAGACACCCGCCCCATGACACAGGAAACCCCCTTAAAAAGGGTTTTAGAAGCCGTTCTTTTTACCCTTTCAGAACCGGTATCCCGCAAGACGCTTGCCAAGGCCTTCGACCCTTCGCCCAGCTATCAGGACATAGAGGCCGCCCTGATAGACCTGAAAAAGGAATATCTCCTGGACGACCATGCCTTTGAACTGGTCGAAGTAGCCGACGGGTATCAATTGCGGAGCAAAGTGAAATACGCGCCGTGGATCAAACGCATCGTTTCGCTCCGCGCCCCCAAGCTGAGCCGATCCGCCCTGGAAACCCTCTCCATCATCGCCTACCGGCAACCAATCACGCGGGTTGAAATTGAACAGATTCGCGGCGTGGACAGCACCAGCGTCCTGAGGACACTTCTCGACCGGCAGATGATTCGCATCCTCGGGAAGAAAGATGTCCCCGGGCATCCCCGGGTTTACGGCACCTCGAAGGCCTTCCTCGAGGTATTCGGCCTCAAAAGCCTGTCCCACCTGCCGGCAATCGAAGAAGAGAACGCAGAATGACCGAAACCCTCCCGCTCTTAAAATGGATTCAGCTCAACAGCAGTCTGTCGCGCCGCAAGGCCTTCGAGGCCATTGTCGGGGGACAGGTAAAGGTCAATAATCGGGTCATCAGCGACACGCGCTTTGCCATAACGCCCCGCATAGACAGCGTCATTGTGCAGGGAAAACGGCTCAAAGCCAAAAATCCGCATGTGGTTTACAGCTATATTCTCTTTTACAAGCCCAAAGGGGTCGTTACAAGCATGAGCGATCCCCAGGGACGAACCACCGTCGCCGATTTCGTAAAAAAATTAAAGATACCCATCTTCCCTGTTGGCAGGCTGGATATCATGACCGAGGGGCTTCTCCTGCTGACCAACGACGGAACACTCGCCAACCGTCTGCTCCATCCGAGCTTTTCCGTTCCGCGGGTTTACCACGTCAAGGTCAAGGGAAAAGTATCTCCCGGCGCCCTGACGCCCCTGCTCAAGGGAACCCTCCGGCTGGACGGTAAACCCATCCGCCCCGTGGAAATCGAAGCGCTCCGGACCCTGGAAAAAAATACCTGGTTAAAGGTAACCGTCCGCGAAGGACGCAAAAGGGAGATACGGCGGATGTTTGACAGGCTTAATATCCCCGTTCTCAACCTCATTCGCGTTGGATTTGGCCCCCTGAAACTCCAGGGTGTGGAATCCGGCCACTGGCGCGAACTTACCGAAAGGGAAATCAAGCGCCTGAAACACTATACCCGCACAGACACCCCATGACATCCGACAAAGAACAGAAAAAGGCCGTTGAAAACGAAGACAGAAAAATCAGGCAGCTCCGGTTCTGCGCCGACCTCACCTACGCCGTCATCGCCCAGGGGGCATTAACCCCGGACGAGGCCTACGTCATGATAGAATCCCTCAAAAAAGTGGCACTCACCCTGTTCCCCGGCAAGGAAAAAACATTCGACCTCATTTACCTGCC
>JANTFN010000134.1 GCA_024763435.1 Thermodesulfobacteriota bacterium
AAAAAAGGCCCTGAAATCTCAGGGCCTTGAAGTGATAGCCTTGACCGAAGTTTACTCAGAAACGCTCGAACAAAAAACATAATACAAGGTTTTGGAAACCTTTTTCGCGTAATCTGTTATCGGGCAAAACAGCTGGCGTTATTTTTGTTTGATTAATTCCTTAACCCGGCTCTCCATTTTCTGTCCAATTTCTTCGTTAAACCCCACAACATGAAAACGAATATGCCCCTGCTTATCAAGAATAAAAACAGAAGGAATGCTCCGTACCCCGTATTTTTTTGCCACATCCATCGTCCCTAACAAAATTGGATAACTGACATTATATTTGGATAAAAACCCCTGCAGAGAGTCTTTCTCTTTTCTGTCAAAACTGATTCCCAGGACAACAAGCCCCTTGCCCTTATACGCCTCATAAAGTGAAACCAGATGGGGAACAGCTCGCCGGCAGGGGGGACACCCGATAGACCAGAAATCAAGGACAACCACCTTCCCGCGAAAATCCTTCAGGGTCTTTGTGCCGCCATTCAAGGCGTCCAGTGTAAAATCAGCCGCTGTTTCGCCACCCGCTTTGGGCGTAGGTTTTTTAGACCCGCAAAAGGCAAAATTCACCCCAACCCCAAGGACAAGAACCCCTGCCAGCAGATATTTCAGCGCGGTCTTTGTAAATTTTCCCTTTCTCATGACACGGCCTTATCGATCATGGCTTTCAGGTGCGCCTTTGGGACAACCCCCACAACCTGGTCCGCTACCTTCCCGTCTTTAAAAAGAATGACTGTTGGGATACCTCGAATTCCATACTGCCCCGGGGTAGCCGGACTTTCATCCACATTCATCTTGGCAACCTTGAGTTTCCCTTTATATTCATCAGACAGCTCTACAATGACCGGCCCTATAATATTACAGGGCGCACACCAAGGTGCCCAGAAATCGACAAGTGTCGGCATATCCGCGTCCAATACCTCTCTTTGAAAATTCCCATCATTTACATGTAGTAGATTTTCATTTTCAGCCATTTTTTCCTCCTTCAGAAATTTAACAACTTTTTTATTTTCAACATACTCAAGGGGTTTCCCCTAAAGCCCTCCCTACTTATAAAATAGATTTACGCTTGTCAACCCTCTTTTAACAACCGTTTTCAATGTTTTCTTTTCACAATATACTCGGCAAGATCCACCAAGGCATCCCGTTCCCCGCAGCGCGGGACCGATTCAAGGCACTTTTTGGCCTTCGACACATACTCACGCGCGAGGGTCATCGTGGCTGCCACGCCTTTGTACTTCTCAATCAAGCCCTGCACCTTATCAAAATCATCGTGACTTATTTTTTCCGAGAGGATAATATCCTTAATACGCCTTTTTTCATCCCCATCTGCCTTTTTATAAGATACAATCAAGGGAAAAGTTACCTTCCCCTCCCGCAAATCGGTCCCGATAGTTTTCCCAAAGGTTTCATGCGTCGACGTATAATCGAGACAGTCATCAATCAACTGAAAGGCAATTCCCACAAAAAGACCATACGACCTCATCGTGTCTTCGATTTCTTCCGGGGCATCTCCAAGAACCGCGCCGATTTGACTGGCCGCGGAAATCAACACAGCAGTTTTACTGGTAATAAGTTCCATATACTCCTGATCGGAAATATCAAGGTCCCCCGTCTTCACGAGTTCCAGGATTTCGCCTTCCGCAAGGCGCGTTGTCGCCTCGGCAAGAATTTTCAGGATTTTAAGGTTCCCGTCCTCGACCATAAGAAAAAAAGACTTCGAAAAAAGAAAATCCCCGACGAGGACACTCGCCTCGCTGCCCCAGAGTGTATTGGCAGCTGGCGTCCCACGCCGGATATCCGCATTATCTACCACATCGTCATGCAAAAGGGTTGCGGTATGGATAAATTCCACAATGCTCGCCATACGGATGGCCCGCTGTCCACGATATCCATTCAGACGAGAACTCAACAAAAGGATTGCGGGACGTATCCGCTTTCCCCCACTGCTGAGAATATGCTTCCCGATCTTCGCAATCAGGGGAACCCTTGACGCGAGATACTCTTGAAAACTTGTTTCGACCAAACTCAGGTCATCTTCTATAATGGACAAATCCATAGGCGATATATATCTGATTCCATAATATTTGTCAAAAGAGAATTGATACAGCGCAGATTATACGACAATTGGTTCGGAAGGACCGAGACGCCGGGGCAACATAACATAGCCTCGTTGTTGCGGGCTGTTGAAAACTGTGTGCCCGTTGTTATCACCTCGGACACAGGCACTTCTGAAATTATTGGACTCTATGAAAAAATTTTAAAAAACTTCCCGTCTTTTTCAGTCGGGGATCATTGTGGCAGAAATTCCTGTATTGCGGTATCCCGCTTCAGGGGTATGTCCCGCATAGACAACCTCCTTGATGGCAACAATGAATTTCGGGGTTATAGCCCTTAGGACAGAGGGTAGCCGCCATTCCTGTTGGCTGCATGAGAATAAACAGAACACCTTAAATCACAATCATATAAGTTAAACTGTTTTTCCAATTCCGCACGTCAAAAATTAAATTTCTTTTCATTTCGCCCACCCTTTTCCCTGAATCTGGTTAAAATGTTTATGTGTGTTTCAACCCATACTAACAGCATGTATCATTTCGGGCACAAAAAGTTCAAATGTTTCAAAAAATTTTTTTCATGTTTTTTTGAACTTTTTGACTTTTTTGCTACTTACCGATTGAAAGGAGGAAAATCATGAAAAGATCCCTGACGATCTCACTTATCTTATTCTTTTTCGCCGCCACGGTCATGAGCAGTCAAGTCACCTCGAAAAAACGTGGCCATTCGTCCAAACAACAATCTCCGTCCTCTTCTTCATCGTCTCAGACCAAACCGGTCGTCAAAACACATGTTCCCATCCCACGCGCCAAAATCGTTAAGCTGCTGCCGGATCTTGAGGTAGAAAAAATCTGGCTGGACAAGGGGCGGGTAGCCTTCACTCTGAAAAACAGCGGAAAAGGAATCATCCCGGACAAAGGATTTAAAAAGGGGCATGTTTCGGTCATCTTTGGCAGAAAAACGCATACCTACGCCTTTGCCACTGTTGACCTCAAGGGTGTTCTGAAAAAACCGGGGGAATCTGTTTCATTTACGACCCAAATCAAACCCGCCGCCAACACCAGGAGTCAGCGCGTCACCATAACGGTTATTGTGGATGCCTCCAACCAGATACGTGAACACAACGAAGGCAATAACAAGAAAACGGTTCAGTTGTCGGTTCCTAAGTTGATGGTACCGGTAAAGGCAGTCGGTCGACCGACCCCAAAGACACGCCGTTCAAAATCACCCACAAGGCAGGCAGCCTCCGGAAGCAACGCCTTAAAATGCCCTCCAATTGCCGTCGAGAGAATCTATCTCCGGCATGGAACGGTGCACGTACGCCTGAAGAACAGCGGGCCAAAAACATTGGCAAAAACACCCCTCAAATCCATACCCCTGCGCCTGACCCTGGGAAATACGACACGCACCTGGCACCTTAACGGGATCAATCTCCGGCGGTACCTGTCACGCCCCGGCAGCAGTTATGATTTTGACACCGGTATTGCCGTCAAAAAACAGGGTCTTATCGTTGCCCGTCTGGGCGAGGGGCGGCAGGCAAAAACCCTGCATGTCTTTATGCGTCCCACCCCCCTGACAGTTCTTTCTGTAGGCCACGCCCCCAAAGGCGGTGTTCGCACCTCAAACGGCCCCTATGTCAAGACGCCCGCCGCAGGGAAAAGGCCCGTGCCGCTTCGTCCCGGCCAGGGCTCCCCACCCAATCACAACCTTCCCCAGCCGAACCCGGAAGGCCCGCAAACGGGTACGGCGGCGCTTATACCGATTTTAAAGATTACCAAAATAACCGTTACCCCTGAATCTCCACGGGCAAAACACGACATGGTCACAATCCATGTAACGGTAAAAAACATCGGGGGCATGTCCTGTCCATGCCGTTGTGAATTTACTTTAGGCTTAGGTTTAAATATACAAGATACAATATATGGATTTTACTATCTATTGCCGAAAAGTACTTACAGTAAGTTTAATATTCCTCTGCTCGATCCCGGTGAAGAGGTACATTTTTCCCCTACAGTGACAATCCCCAAATCAGGATATCATACGATTATCGCATGGCTTCATGACACACAAAATTTTGACGAAGAAAACCCTGGACCATCAATTATCCAGCCAGCGGAAGGTAGCTGGAGGGTGGAAAAGACCTTTTACGTAAGGGAGGCACCCCAGCCGACGGATATCGTGCTGGAAAAGGTCGAAAGGGCCCCTGACGGGCGGCTCAAGATCAGCATGCACAACACCGGATATAATATTCCAGATCCGGATTTTAATCATTCATACGTAAAAGTCACCATCAATAACGGGGCACCAAGATTGATGAAATTGAGTGAAATTGATCCCACCGGACTCCTAAAAATCGGATGGCCTGCTTATATGTCTCCCATGGTACACGTTTCCTTTATCTGGCCCGCGCGAACAGGCGCCCACTACCAGGATGGCATCAACCCCTCCGAGCTCGATGAAAGCACTGTGCGCATCCATGTGAATTACAACGGCAGTATTGCCGAAACGAATCGCTGGAACGATATCATCGAAAAACATTTCTCGAGTAATCCCGCTAATGTGTCGGAGAGGATTTTTGGTAACTTGCCCGATCTAATCGTGTGTTCCTTCAAAATCATCCGTTTTGTTAAAGGCCAGCATTATCCTATCAATGTTGTGGTGAAAAACGTCGGTCCGGCCCCGGCAGGTCCATCTAAACTCTATATCTGGGAGAAAGGACATACCATTTCTTCACACGATATTCCGGCATTGGACCCCGGGGACAACTACGAAGTATTTCGAGATACATTTTTTCATCGAACAGATACATACCAGTTTAACGCCCTTATTAATGGAAACGGCCAGGATGAAACCGACTTGGATAATAATATATGGCATGGGCAAATCTTCGTTCTTGAAAATGGCGGTTCATCGGTTACGCACACGGTCCCTCGGGACTTTGGTTGCTCAAACAACCAGAGCACCAGCAACTAAAAACGGCCGGGTCTTCGATGACTAAACGGAACCCTTGATGTGTAATAAACGACACTTGATCTGACAATCTGGCTTTTTTCTCATTCGTTAACTGCATGATTATATCCTACCATTTTCTCCTGTGCCATCTTGGCCTCCAGGGCCGTGAGCCTCTTCTTGAAGGTCTCCAGGTCATGTCTCAACCAGATGCCCCTGACTCCTCCGGGAGAGACGAACATCCCCCTTCTTCTTCAACTCGTTGGATACCCTTAACTGCCCAAAGGCCGGCTGTTCTATCGCCATGGCTCAGATCGCTTCTTTTATCTCCGGCGCGACCCGATTCTTCAGGTTGGGCCTCTTGCGGCTCAATTCCTGAAGGGCCTGCTCGCCTCCCTTCTCATACAATTCCTTGAAACGGTAAAAACTGTCTCTCGAATACCCAA
>JANTFN010000135.1 GCA_024763435.1 Thermodesulfobacteriota bacterium
GGAGATGGAAGAACTTCTCGGGGTTCCCGTCATAGACGGGGTCGCCGTTGCCGTCAGGACCGCGGAAATGATGGTAACCCTGTCCCTGCTGCACAGCCGAAAGGCCTATCCAAAAAGGGGCTGATCGGCCTATATCGATTTTTTAATCAGGTTTATTATCTTCAGGCATGTTTTGGCGAGTCCTTCCTGAAGCTTTTTGTTCTCGGGCAGGGCCTGCGCGATAAACTCTCCGGTAAACGGCAGATAGTTGATGACTGTTTTCCCGTTTTGTTTGAAGACCGCCATCTGCTTCGGCGGCAGAATGACCGCTGCCGTTTCGAGATTTCCATGAACCGTCTGGTAGGAGCGTTTGAAATTGCACAAAATAACCTGGAAGAGTTGAAACCCTTCTTCGACCGCCACGCCGTGGCGCCGGTAATCCTCGCCCACATCGAGAACATGGCGGACCTTGAAATTGAATTCAGGGGCGTTCTTTTTCAGGTCTTCAATAAATCCCGCAACGGTTTTATCACTCTCCGTTTTGAATAAAATTCCTTTTTCCATTCTTATCCCTTTCCTTACCACTGGATTTGTCGGCTTTGTAAAACGACCAAAACCGCGGAAATTGACAATACCCCATCTTTTGAATAAAATAAATAAAAAAGGTCTGAGGGTTCATTTGAATCATATCCCGGGATATCCGGCAAAACCACCATGAAGAAAATTGTGAGAATTGAGGGCCATTGAAATATGGAAAAACGATTAAACAAATACAAACCAGCGGTCAAAAAACATGTTCTGCTGTTGTTTGCCGGGGGGATGTGGCTGGCGGTTGGCACCGCGCTCCTCGCGCTCTCTTATTCCTGGTTGCGCCGCTATCCGGGAAAAGGTGTTTTTGTCTTCGCGGGGGCGGGGATTGCCGCGGCCCTCGTTATCAGCCGGTTCGGCTTTCTGAAAATCGTGGATAAAAACGTCAGACGAATTCTTCCCATGGAGGGGAAGCACTGCGCGTTCTCCTTCATGTCGTGGAAGAGTTACCTCCTCGTAGCCCTTATGGTGGCACTGGGCATCACCCTTCGCCATTCCCCTGTTCCCAAATCCTATCTGTCCATCCTCTATACGGGGATAGGCCTGGCGCTGGTTCTTTCAAGCGTGCGGTATTGGAAGGTCTTCTTCAGGCAGATACGTGAAAATGCCTGAAGGTCTGACAATTATTTTTGATCTCGACGGGACCCTGAGCAACCCACAGGAAGGAATCGTAAAATCCTTCAACTTCGCCCTGCGGGGATTGGGCAAACCACCCCGACCGGAAAAAGACCTGATTCAATATATCGGCCCGACGCTGAAGTCAGCCTTTTCGGAGCTGACGGGCACCTGTGACGACGCGGTTCTTTTAAAGGCCATCACCCTGTTCCGTCAGCGGTATTATTCGGTCGGTTTCATGGAAAATACCTTGTATGACGGGATAAACAACCTGCTTGCCCGGTTGAAGGGCGCAGGACATCACCTCTATATCGCGACCCTTAAACGGGGCGCGCTTGCCCGTAAAGTGGGGGAATATTTTGGCATAGCGGAACATTTTACAGGCATCTTGGGATGTGACCTGGATATCCCCAAGGCCGACGTGGTGGCGGATATTCTGGAAATGGCGGGGGGTCAAAAAGACGCCGTCTTTATGGTCGGAGACCGTGAAACGGACATGGCGGCCGGGGCTGCCGCGGGAATCAGGACGGTCGGTGTGAGCTGGGGGTTTGGGTCACGCGCCGAGTTGTCCGCGGCGGAAACGGTTGTGGACAGCCCCGGCGACCTGCTGAGGTATTTCCAGAATGCGTAAAGGCAGAACTGAGGAGCCCCTGAAGATTCTTGTCCCGGCGGAGGGCCCGGAGCTGTCTGCCGGTGTGAGTGACAGGTTTGGAACATCCCCCTGGCTGCTGACGATTGATGCGGAAACGATGTCGTTTGAAACGCGCCGTAATCCGGGGGCATCCGGGCAAAAAGGGGCGGGAATGCAGGCCGTTGCCTTCGCCATCGGGGAAAACATCGCCGCGGTTCTGACAGGATATTGCAGTCCGATTGTGGAAAAATACCTCACGGAAAACGGAATAGCCGTTGTAAAAGGTATCGGGGGAACCGCAGCGGATGCGGTGTCGCAATTCAAAAAGGGACCACCGGAGCCTCAACTCCTGGAATCCAGGAAAACCGCTCTGCTAAAAGCATTCACCCGAGCCTTCCGTCAGTTTTCCCGCATGCTGCCGATGATAGGGGGCATCATTCTGATTATCGGCCTTTTCAACGCCTTTGTCCCTAAAAAGTTCCTGCGCGCCTTCTTCCCGGGGGGCATGGGATGGGATACCCTGTCAGGGGCTTTGGCTGGCAGCTTTTTCGCGGGGAACCCCATCAACAGTTACATTATCGGCGGCGGACTGCTGGCGCAGGGGGTGAGTCTCTTCGGCGTGACGGCCTTTATGGTGGCATGGGTCAGCGTAGGGTGGGTGCAGCTTCCCGCCGAGATCGGCGCGCTTGGAAGCCGCTTTGCCATTGCCCGGAATGTATTGTCTCTGATCATGGCCATGGGCGTGGCCCTCCTCACCGTAATTGTTCCAGGGGTTTTGCTGGGAGGGGGATTTTGAGCCCCCAACAGCAAAAGGCAAAATCACGGGCGGCATCTCCCCTGCGGGCCTGGCTGTTCCCCGGTGTCGTACTCATCGCTTACGCAGTCCTCCTCACGGTCCTGCCGGGAAAAACCGTCACGGCCCTGAAAAGCAGCGGGAATATTCTGGCCCGGATGGCCCTTCCCCTCGGTCTTGTTTTCATCGTCATGGTCCTGATGGATCTTTTCCTCCAGCCCGGGAAAATTACGAAATTTCTGGGGGAGAAGGCCGGCATCAAAGGGTTGCTGCTCTCCGCCGCGGCGGGAATTATTTCCATCGGCCCCATTTATGCCTGGTATCCCCTGCTGAAGGACCTGCGGGAAAAAGGCGCTTCCAATTCCCTGATGGCCGTCTTCTTATGCAACCGATCTGTCAAACCGTTTCTTTTGCCTGTTATGGTCTCGTATTTCGGCTGGATTTATGTGCTGTTCCTGACCTTTTTTACCATTCTTGGTGCCATCGCTGTTGGCATCAGCGTGGGAACCCTGACGAAAGAATAAAAAAGATGGCAGTAAACGGGGTCTATCGCCGCCGGGTGATTGACTTTGGACATGGAATCTGTCATTTTATACGTGGGAGTGGATAGGTCACTGGTGGGCCTCCTGGACTTCAAATCCAGTGGTTCCGTGAAGAGCGGAACGGCGGGTTCGATTCCCGTACACTTCCGCCATTGCTGTTTAAATAAGGGGGGAAACCATGATTGGTGGAATCGGCATGACGGAGCTCATTATTATCCTTGTCATTATCCTGATTATCTTTGGCGCCGGAAAACTTCCGGAAATAGGCGGGGGTATAGGGAAGGCGATCAAGAACTTCAAGAAGGCCTCGAAAGAGCCCGACGAGATTGATGTAACGCCTAAAGTGGACGGGAAAGAACCGCCTCAGGACTCAACAGAAAACAGGGCATCCTGAAGACCCGGGACGGTATAACCAATTGAAAACAGACGCTTTTCAAAAAGTCCTGATAGGGATCGGGTCGAATATGGGGAACAGAGCCGAATTATGCTGTGGCGCTGTTGATACCCTTAAAGGTCATGCCGCCATACGGGGCGTGACGCTTTCATCTTTTTACGAGACGGCCCCCGTCGGGGTCATCGACCAGCCTCCCTTTTTGAACCTGACGGCGGTTTTCGAAACAACGCTCATGCCGGAGGCGTTGTTAAAGGTCCTGAAAAAAATCGAACAAGACCTTGGGCGAAAGAAACGTTATAGATGGGGCCCCAGGGAAATTGATCTGGATATCCTCCTGTATGGCAACCAGGTGCTTGAAACCCCGTCGCTGGTGATTCCCCATCCTGAAATGCACAATCGTGCCTTTGTCCTGACGCCCGCTTGCGATATTTGTGCTGATTGGGTTCATCCGGTTCTTCAACAACCCCTCCACATGCTTCTCGCGCAGGTCGCCATGGACGGGATTGGCCCCTATCGGGGAGACGTTCCATGCGCCTGATTTTTTACGCCATTCTGGGTTTCATCATCTATTACCTGGTCAGGGGGGTTACGCGCGGTACCTCCCCCTCGCGGCGGAGAAGCCCCAACAGCCATGGGACATCCGAAACCGGAAAAGAGCTTAAGAAAGACCCCGTTTGCGGGACCTACATCCCGGAAGATACCCCTTACCATCTGTCGCACAAAGGACAGCCTTATTTTTTTTGCAGCGAAACGTGCTTGAAGACCTTCAAACAACAAATCGCGCAAAAAAAGGAAAAATAACCCCCGAAAGCAGGGTTTTCGGATTAAAAGGAGAAATTCATGAAGTTTTTTATTGATACAGCCAATATCGACGAAATCAAAAAAGCGGACAGCATGGGATTTGTGGATGGCGTAACAACCAACCCGACCCTTGTGTCGAGAGAGAACAGGCCCTTTCTCGAGGTAATTCGTGAAATTTGCGAAGTAGTCAACGGGCCCGTGAGTGTTGAGGCCGTGGGGCTGACTGCCGAGGCACTGATTCCGGAGGCACGTGAGCTCGCGAAGATTCACGCGAACGTGGTGGTTAAGATCCCCATGAACCTCGAGGGAATGGTGGCAGTCCGCCAGTTGGAGCGGGAAGGGATTAAAACGAACGTTACCCTTGTCTTTTCACCCAATCAGGCCCTCCTGGCCATGAAGGCGGGGGCTTCCTATATCAGCCCGTTTGTGGGGCGTCTCGATGATGTGGCCCACGACGGCATGGACATGGTCGCGGATTGTCTTGATATTATAGCGAATTACGGTTTCTCCTCCGAGATTATCGTGGCCAGCATCCGGCATCCCCTTCACGTCCTGACCGCCGCCCGGATGGGGGCTCACATCGCGACCATCCCCTACAAGGTGATGGTACAGTTAGCAAAACACCCCCTGACGGACGCGGGAATTGAACGGTTTCTTGAGGATTGGAAGAAGGTACCCAAGGCATGAGACGCTGAATCCCTGAAATGGCGCAAGAAACCCTGTTTGAAATGAAAAATATTTTAAGCAGGGTTTCTTTTTTCCTCTTTTGCGTATGGCATTAATTTTTTGAAACAGGTTCTTTATAAATTCAGGGATTTTCCTCTTATTTTTCTTTGTTTTTCGTTTTATTTATGTTTCAACACTGTGCAAAAAAACAGGTGTTTGACAATTCTTTATAACTTATGGTATGGGTAGTAAAGTGTGTATTAATTAGCACGCATCAGTAATTGGAATAAAACAATGTGAGATAGCAAACCATGATTGCTATTCCTGACTACCAAATTAATAAAAAAATCTACGAAAGTGATCATACATTAGTCTATCGCGCCCATCATAACCAGGATAATTACCCTATTGTCCTTAAACTCCTCAAAGAAGACTACCCAACACCTGAAGAAATTGTAAGATATAAACAGGAA
>JANTFN010000136.1 GCA_024763435.1 Thermodesulfobacteriota bacterium
GGGTTTCCAAAGCAAGGCCTCTTTCATGCCTTTGCCTCCTTCTTATCTTCAGGTGGCATCCAGTCGTAATAGAATCTCCGTTTTAACCGTTCTTCATCAGAGAGGCTTGAGGCCAGGAGCATGGCAAGAGGAATTTTAAGGGAATCAAAATCTATTAGGAGTGTTTGATAGGCCCAGTTGAGCTGTGTCATCTTTTTTTCGGTATTAATGTCCTGGGGATTTCGGTCCGGGTGATACCGCTTGGCAAGGTCTTTGTACGCGCGTTTAATGTCGAGGCGGGAAAAAGGGGATGTCAGCCCTAAGATACCCATGGCTTTTTTTAATGCTTTTGCCTTTTCCATGTTTCCCTCTGCTAAGGAATATAACAGTAAATTGAAGCGGTTTCAAGGCGCGTAGATATGTTGCGTGGATATGTTTTTTCTGAAAAGGCCGGATGCGGTTTCAGGCACTGATTTCTGCCCGAGGTCGTGAATTGCCCTGATTTTTTCTGTCAGAGAGAAACAGGGAATTGCCTTGACATCTTTGGCGTTTGCGCATATAAACACACCGGAGGCATTAAAGATGGAAAAGTTGCTGAAAGAGCTTGAAAAAAGAAAAAAGATCAATCAGGGACAGGATGCGCAGAAGCGGATTGACGCGCAGCACAAAAAAGGAAAAATGACGGCCTGGGAAAGAATAGACGCCCTTCTCGACAAGGGCTCTTTTTCAGAGATCAATCCTTTTATGACCTCCCGTGTGACCGACTTTGGCATGGATAAAAAGCGGGTGTCCGGGGATGCAGTAATAACGGGATTTGGTACGATTAATGGCCGTAAGGTTTATCTCTTTTCACAGGATTTTAGCTTGTTAGGCGGGTCTCTCGGAGAGATGCACGCTGAAAAGATTGTGCGTATCCAGGATATGGCGATTGCGAACCAGTGTCCATTGATACAGCTGAATGATTCAGGGGGTGCGCGCATACAGGAAGGAATTCTGTCGCTGAACGGCTATGGTAAAATTTTTCGAAGAAACGCCCTTGGCTCGGGGTTGATCCCGCAACTGTCGCTGATTCTTGGTCCCTCAGCGGGGGGCGCGGTTTACGCTTCCGGATTATCCGATCTGGTGTTTATGGTCCGTGGCGTATCTCGCATGTATATTACCGGGCCGGATGTGATTAAAAAGGTTGCCGGGGAGGAAATCGGGCATGAGGAACTCGGAGGTGCCGATGTTCACGCCCAGCAGAGTGGGGTGGCGCATTTTGCCTTTGACACGGAAAAGGAATGTTTTGAAACGGTTAGAAAACTCCTTGCCTATCTTCCCCAGAGTACCCTTGAATACCCACCCCTCACGGCCGAGATTCACGATTTCTCGGAAGACGAAACCCTCAACAGCATTGTTCCCCTGGATCCTGAAGAGGCCTATGATGTGCATGAGATTGTCGAGCGGGTCTTCGACGCGGAAAGTTTTCTTGAAATCCATGAAGAGTACGCCATGAACGTGGTGGTGGGCCTTGCCCGTTTATATGGCCAGCCCGTGGGGGTTGTCGCGAATCAGCCGGAATTTATGGCGGGGGTGCTTGATATTAATGCCTCGGATAAAATCGCCCGCTTTGTTCGGTTTTGTGATTGCTTCAATCTGCCCATTATTAACCTGATTGACACACCGGGTTATCTGCCGGGTTCAACGCAGGAATTTGATGGTATTATCCGGCATGGGGCGAAGATTCTCTATGCCTACTCCGAGGCGACAGTTCCAAAGATTGTCCTGATTATGAGAAAGGCCTATGGCGGGGCCTATATTGCCCTCTGCAGCAGGGATATGGCCTATGACCGGGTTCTTGCCTATCCGTGCGCGGATATTGCGGTTATGGGGGCAGACGGCGCGGTTGGGATTATCTTCAGAAAGGATATCGCGTCCGCGGATAATCCAGAGGAACGCCGTGAGGAATTAAAGCGGCAATACATGGAAAAATTTGCCGGGCCGTATCTGTCTGCTTCCTATGGTCTGGTGGACCAGGTGATAGCACCGTCACAGACACGCAGTCAGCTTCATTTTGCCCTGGATTCCGTCCTTGAAAAGAGCGAAATTCGTCCGGATAAAAAACACGGAAATATTCCACTGTAAAGGAGAAAAAGAAAATGGCCAAAGAGATTAAAGCAAAAATGCTGTCAAAAATTTTAGAGGTAAAGGTTCAGCCGGGTGATGCCGTCAAGGCGAAAGATGTCCTGCTTGTCCTGGAGTCGATGAAGATGAAGATTCCTGTTCGGACGCCCATAGAGGGCGTTGTCAAATCGATTGATGTCAAGGCGGGAGACACGGTTGACAGAAATTCCCTGCTTGCCGTGGTCGAGTAAATGATGACGTGGCAGCAGGCGCTGAAACTTGCGCTTGGTATTTATGGCGTGACTTTTGTTGTGGCGATGTTTGTGGGGTCTATTGTTATCCTTATCCGTAAAATCACAAGAATGTAAATTAAAACAAGGATTAGATACTGATGCTGGAACAACTGGTAGGTCTTTTCCCGGGGATTCATGCCTTTTTTATGGTCCCCGGTTATTTGGCGTTTGGGCGGGTTTTCTTAATTCTTTTAGGGGGATTTCTCCTCTATCTCGGCTACAAAGAGGTTCTTGATCCCCTGCTGATGATTCCCATGGGGTTTGCCATGTGCATGGTTAACGCGGGGATGCTTGTCCTGCCCTCAGGCGGGATAGGAACACTCTTTCTCAGCCCTCTGACAAGCAAGGTCGGGGAGTTAATAGAGGCCCTTCAGATTTATTTTCTTCAGCCTATTTACACCTTCACCTTTACCAACGGGTTGATTGCCTGTTTGGTTTTTATGGGGATTGGGGTGATTACGGACGTGGATTTTCTCATAGCCCGCCCCATGCTCAGTTTCTTCCTTGCTGTTATGGCGGAAATGGGGACGATCCTTACCCTTCCCATCGCGGTTGCTTTCGGATTCCCTTTCAAGGAGGCTGCAGCTATTGCCTCTGTTGGCGGCGCGGATGGGCCGATTGTCCTTTATGCCTCCCTGATGCTTGCCAAGGAGTTGTTTGTTCCGATTACCGTGGTGGCCTATGTCTATCTCAGTGTGGCCTACGCGGTTTATCCCTACATTATCAAGATGATGATTCCAAAAGCCCTGCGGGGCATTACGATGGAAGAACAGGAACTGCCCGTCGTCGCGCCCGCGCAGAAATTTGCCTTTTCAGTGGTGGCTGGCGTTATTCTTTCTCTCTTGTTTCCCGTGGCCGCGCCGCTGATTGCGAGTTTCTTTTTTGGTGTGGCGGTCAAGGAGACGACCCTTGTTCGATTCAAGAAGTTTCTGGATGATGTTGTCCTGAGCGGGTCAACCGTTTTTCTTGGGTTTACCCTTGGCGCCCTGTTGAGCGTGGATGTCATTTTTTCCAAATCTGTTTTTCTCGTGATGTTCCTTGGCATGGTAGCGCTGATTCTTTCAGCCGTCGGCGGCCTGATCGGTGGGTTGATTGTCTGCCGCTGGAGCAAAAAGGCCGTCAATCCGCTGGTGGGAATTGCCGCGGTATCCTGTATTCCTACCACTGCCAAAGTAGCGCAGAAATGCGCCATGGAGGTGGAACCCGAGGCCATGATTCTCCCTCACTGCATCGGGCCTTCCGTTGCGGGGGTTATCACGACGGCGATTATCTGCTCGTGCTATATCTCTTACGGACTGCTGCATTAAATCAGGTAAAAGGGCTAAAGGCTAAAGGCTAAGGGCTAAGGGCTAAGGGCTAAGGGCTAAGGGCTAAGGGCTAAGGGCTGAAGTGTGAGAAGCTATTTTGGTGAGTAAAGAGAGCAACAAAGATTATATCAGGGGCGACAAGAAGTTCTGGATCATCGGCAGCGTCATAGCCCTTGGGGGGGCCGGGGGGGTTCGCCTCGTTTCAGCGTTTCTCAAAGGGACCTCCCTGTTTATTCCGTTATATGCGCTGGGCGTCATCGTAGCTATCGCGGGGTTGGCCCTGATTACCCGGGGAATTGACAAGAAGCGGGAGGGCTTTCGATATTGCCCCCACTGTATGTCATTGAATGCCTCGGATGCCGAGACCTGCCGAAAGTGTAAAAAAACCATGCCGCCGGTTAACCCGAAAAAGAAATCTCTACCATTAGCTCAAGAAGATGAAGCTCAGGTTCACTCAGATTCACGCTGATTTTTATTCGACTGAAAAGCAGGACGTTTCTTATTTCAGCTTTGTTCAGAAGAAATTTCCCTTCAACCTTCTACCTTTTTCTTAACCTTACCCATCTATTTTTTCCTCCGGCCGGAAACGAATACCTATATCGATTGACTTTTTCCTGATGGCGCGGGGAAAAGCGGGAAAAGGGGCAGCTTGTTTGATCGCCCTGATGGCGGATGCGTCGAAAGTTTTGTTTCCGGAGCCTTCTTCGAGGTGGATATCTGAAATACTGCCATCGGCATGGATGGTAAAATTCACAATAGCTTCAAGGTCATAGAGATTTTCGATGAGATTTTCGGGGAGGATCCAGCTCCGCATGATCTGATTTCGGATGGCCGAAAAATAGAGGTTTTTCTCGCCCGGCGTTCCCCCACCGGCGGGTGGGGTTGTCGTTTCTCCCTGCGCCTTTCTCTGACGGACATTTCTTTTAATTTTTTCCAGGGCCTTTTTGAGTTGTTCTTCCCGGGGGTTGCGTGTGGCAATGGCGCCTTTTTTAATTCGCCGAATGATTCGCTGCTTTCTGACAACAACCCGCGCGCGGGGAATGGACCTGACAACGCGCTGCCTGTGAATTTTTACCTTGCTTTTGGTCTTCTGTTTTTGCTGAACAGGGGCTTTACGCGTTTCC
Source organism: Thermodesulfobacteriota bacterium (assembly GCA_024763435.1). GTDB lineage: Bacteria > Desulfobacterota > S145-22 > S145-22 > S145-22 > JANTFN01. Next base: position 4,807 of record JANTFN010000136.1, read on the forward strand.
GTGATAAGCGTTACGGGTGTGGGGCCAGGCGTAGAAATCTGAAGAAAATGCCGCCTGTTTAACAATTCTGTGCCGGTCAGGATAGACAGGTGGATGATGATAGAGAGAATAATCCAGAAGGTCATTTCCCTGTGCATAATGTCCTGAAATTTTCCGTAAACGGCTTTTGTCACGCGGTGTCTGGCCATGCTGATTCGTTCAGGGTAAAGGATATAAAATGGCGGGCCATGGGTGAGGCAGGGCCTTTTTTATTTTTGATCATGAAAAATTCACGTTGGATAGGTTGAAAATCAGATACTTCAATCGCTTTTAATTGTGTGGCATTTCCCTGGAAATCTGCGACCGATTTTGTGGACAGAAACGAAAGGAACGGGCCGGACCGCATGGTATTGAGAACCGATGTCGTGCTGCCGAGGACAATCGCAACTTTAAAAGCCTTCCATGAAAGTCCTTTATCATTCAGGACCGCCTCGACGGCCTTTCTTGTTCCCGACCCCTGTTCTCTCAGGATGAGAGGGACCTGCTGGAGGTCTTTCAGACGCAGGTTTGTTTTCGTTGAAAGAGGGTGCGCGGTGTTGATAACAGGGACGATGCGATCCGAGGTAAAGGGGATTGCTTCAAGGAGTTTATGTCTTGGATTTGTACCGAC
>JANTFN010000137.1 GCA_024763435.1 Thermodesulfobacteriota bacterium
CTGCAGGCGAACAAGATGGGACACGAGGTTGTCTTGTATGAGCGGGATGCCTGTATTGGCGGGCAACTCCGCTATTTTGCCTCCATGCCGACCAAAGGCAGAATCGAGGACCTTCTCGAATTTTACGAATTCAAACTTGCCCACTCGAACATAAAGGTCCTGCTGGAAACAGAATTTGACCCCAAAAAAGCGGCTCTGCCTCTCGATGTTGTTGTTGTCGCAACGGGGTCGGTTCCCGTGATACCTATCCTTCCCGGAATCAAGGATGAGCGGATTATGACGCCCATTGATTGTCTTAATGGCAAGCGCCCCGGGGGAGATGAGGATATCCTTGTCGTGGGAGGCGGTGTAACAGGGTGTGAACTGGCTTTATTTCTTAAATCCCTTGGTAATCGGATTATCCTGGTTGAAAAAGAGGATAAACTCGCGGCCGATTTAGAGGAAATTTCAAGAATGGATCTTATGAAAAGACTAAGCCGGGAGAAGATTCAGGTGTTTTTAAACATGTCGCTTCGCGAGGTTGGAGAAAAAGGGGCCATTATCGCGGATCATGAGGGTAAAAAATTCGCGATTAATCCGAACCGGATTGTCCTTGCCATGGGGAATCATTCCCAGGCTATTCTGCGAAGGCGTTTAAAAGGAAATACAGGCCGCTTGTTTGTTATTGGCGATGCCAAGGAGCCCAGGACAATCTATTACGCGGTTCACGAGGCCTATAAGGCAATTATGTCTATTTCTTAAGGAGAATGTAACCATGAAAAACGGCGTGCTGGGAGAAGAAACCCTTACGATCTCCATGATGGTGAATGGGGAGTCGGTGGTGCGGGATGTACCCGTAAACCGTACCCTGCTTTCGGTATTGCGGGAAGACCTCGGCCTGATTGGGGCCAGAGAGGGATGCGGCGTCGGAGAATGCGGGGCGTGTACGGTGATCATGAATGGAAAAACGGTGAATGCCTGCATGGTCCTGGCGCCAAAGGCGGATGGCGCAACGATAACGACTATTGAGGGGTTAAGCGATGGCGAACACCTTCATCCCCTGCAGGAGGCCTTTATTGAGGAAGGCGCGGTCCAGTGTGGATTTTGTACCCCCGGCATGATTCTGTCCGCCAAGGCGCTGCTGGATGAAAACCCGTCCCCGACCCGGCTGGAGATACGCGAGGGAATTTCCGGAAATCTGTGTCGATGCACGGGTTACCAGCAGATTGTGGATGCGATTGAGCTGGTGGTGAACAGGACAGAGGAGGCGAAGGCATGAGTATTCCCCATTTTCGCTACATCGCACCCCAAACCCTGGAAGAGGCCATCGGCCTGTTGAGAATGGCAAAGGAATCCGGAAAGCGCGCGCGCGTTTTGGCGGGTGGGACCGACCTGATGGTACAGCTCAGGGCGCATGAAATCACGCCTGATGTGGTTATCGATATTTCGGGGATTAAACGGCTCTCCAGAGTTGATCGGATGGGCAATGAAATACAGATTGGTCCCCTGGTAACACATGCCAGCCTTGCTACCCTGGACTTGATACGGGAATACGCGGGTGTGCTGTCTGAAGCCGCCCGGACAGTTGGTTCCCCACAAATAAGAAATCTTGGCACTCTCGGCGGAAATATTGTCAATGCCTCACCGGCCGCCGATACCATCCCCGCCCTGGTGATCCTGGACGCCCGACTGGCTTTACGCGGGCCGGAAGGGGAAAGAATCCTGCCCATAACCGATTTTTTCAAAGGTCCCTATCAAACCGTTATCGAGAAGGATGAACTGCTCACGGGGGTCATTATCCCGCTTCCTTCCCTTAATGGAAGGGCTGTTTTTTTGAAACTGGCAAGGCGGAAGGCCGTAGCGATTGCGCGAATGAACCTTGCGTGCATGCTGTATTATGACAGGCAAAAAGAAATATTTGAGTGGGTGCGTTTGTGTGTGGGGTCTTCCACGCCGAAACCGGTTCGTATGACGCAGGCGGAAAAGGTCCTGGTGGGGAATGCCTATACGGATGATGTCTTACAGGAAGCGGGGAGAGCGGCGGCAGAGCAGATGGTTGCTCTGAGCGGATTCAGGTCTTCAACGGCGTATAAAAAACCTGTGGTGGGCGACCTCGTCATCCGCGCGGTTCATCTCGCGGTTGAAAAGGGTTAACGGAGGGGAATGCTGTGAAAAACAGGGTTGTTGGAGAACGGGTGGCGCGGATTGGCATTCGCGATAAGGTAACCGGTCACGCCAGGTATGCGGCGGACCTTGAAATAAAAAACGCGCTCGTATTAAAGGTGTTTAGAAGTCCGGTTGCGCATGGCCGTGTTAAAAAGGTGATGACAGAAAAGGCGGCCGCGCTGGAAGGTGTTGCCGGCGTCTTTACAGCCGCGGATATTCCCGGCGAGAACCTTTATGGCATTATTAACCGGGACCAGACGGTTCTGGCTTCCGAAAAGGTTCGGTTTGTCGGAGACCCTGTCGCCCTCGTTGCGGCTGAAACGGAGGAAATCGCCGAGGCAGCCCTGAAGGCGATTGAGGCGGAAATTACACCGCTTCCCGCGCTGTTTGACCCGGCAGATGCCATGGCCCCGGACGCCCCGGCCATTCACGAAAAGGGGAATATTCTCTTTACGCGAAAGGTGGCCAGGGGGGATATAGAAAAGGGATTTGCCGATTCCGATTTGATTATTGAAGAAACATATGAAACCCGGATGCTTGAGCACGCCTATCTTGAACCCGAAGCCGGTGTGGCTTACAGGGATGAGACGGGATGTGTAGTCTTGCTTGTGACAACGCAGAACCCCCACGCGGACCACGCCCAGCTTGTCCCGATTCTTAATGTCGCGCCGGACAGGCTGCGTGTTATCCAGACGGAGACAGGGGGGGGGTTTGGGGGAAAACTTGATATTTCTGTCCAGCCCTTTCTTGCCCTGGCGGCCTATCTCCTGAAGCGTCCTGTTCGCATGGTTTACAGCCGGGAGGAATCCTTTATGGCATCGGCCAAGCGGCATCCCCTGAAGATTCGGATGAAGACAGGGGCGAGCCGGGAGGGAAAGCTCCTTGCCATGGAAAGCGAAATTACCGCGGATACCGGGGCGTATGGCTCTTATGGCATCGCGGTTGCGACACGTTCAGCGGTTCATGCCACGGGGCCCTACAATGTTCCGAATGTTTCCGTGATAAGCCGGGCCGTTTACACAAATAACAACTGGTGCGGCGCAATGCGGGGATTTGGCGTGCCTCAGATTGCTATCGCGCACGAATCGCAAATGGATAAACTGGCGCAGCGGCTGGGGCTGGATCCCATTACATTTCGCCTGAAGAATGCCTTTGAAAATGGGTCGGTAACCCCGACGGGGCAGAGGCTGGAAGCCAGTGTGGGTATTCGGGAGACCCTGAAGAAGATACGCCCTTATTATCAGACATTTCGGAAGGAGATTGAGGCAAATCCATCCCGGCGGTATGATGGTGTCAGGCATGGCGTGGGGGTGGCGTCCATGTGGTATGGCATTGGGAACACGGGCCATCCGAACCCGTCAAGCGCGCAGATGGAGGTTGACAGGGACGGCGTGGTGACGCTTTATACCGGCGCGGCGGATATCGGTCAGGGGTCGGATACCGTGCTGGTTCAAATTGCCGCGGAAACCCTGGGTCTGCCTTACGAAAGGATTCGTCTCGTCCGGGCCGACACAACGCTTACAACCGATGCGGGGGCCACATCCGCCTCGCGACAGACCTATATTTCAGGGCGGGCTGTACAGGAAGCGGCTCTCGAAATCAAGCGCATATTAACCGAAAAAGCGGCGGGACTCCTCAAGGTCCCGGCGAATATGGTGGCTTGCGAGGATGGGGTGTTTTTTCCACAGTTCAGGGAGTTTCAGAAAATTCCCTTTGAAGAGGTTGCGCGGGCAGGGCTTAAAAAGGGAGAGAAGATACGGGGGGAGGGGGTTTTTAACCCTGAAACAACCTCTCTCGACCCCGAAACAGGTCAGGGAACCCCCTATTCAACCTACGCCTACGCCTCCCAGGTGAGCCTGGTGGCGGTGGATGAGGTGACAGGTCAGGTCACGGTTAAGAGAACGGTCAGCGCGCACGATGTGGGAAAGGCAGTAAATCCCGCGAACGTGGAGGGGCAGATCTTCAGCGGGGTGGCCATGGGTATCGGCATGGGATTGTTTGAGCAGTTTTATCCTAACAAAACAAAGTCGTTTGACACCTACCTCATCCCCACGGCAATGGATATGCCTGAGATTACGCCGATTATTATTGAGGTGCCTGAGCCTACAGGGCCTTTCGGCGCGAAGGGGGTTGGCGAGCCGGCCCTGATCCCCACCGCCCCCGCTATCCTCAACGCAGTGCATGATGCGACAGGGCGATGGGTCCATCAGATCCCCGCGGACCTTGAAACAATCCGGGAGTTGATATCGGAACAGGAAGGGGGGTAACGGGTGTTATAAGAAATAAGCGGACAAAAAAAGTATTAAAATAAAAAACATTAAAACGCGGTAGATGAGTGGTTTTTACAGAGCCGTAAAAGGGAGGAAAGGGCGATGAGTAAGATGTTAATCAGGAATATCGGGACGCTTGTTTCGGGAAATGTGTCTGATCCGATTATTGACGCGGATACAATTCTTGTTTCTGACGGGAAGATAGAGGCTGTTGGAAACGGACTTTCCGCCGATGGAGCGGATGTTATCATTGACGCGCAGGGAACGACGGTTGCCCCTGGATTAATTGATTCCCACTGTCATGTGATGCTCGGAGATTACACGCCGCGACAGCGGATGATGGATTTTCTCGAAAGTGAAATGCACGGCGGCGTGACGACCATCATATCCGCGGGAGAAGTCCATCTCCCGGGGCGTCCGAAAGACCGGGCGGGAACAAAGGCCCTGGCGATTCTCGCGGCAAAGGCCTTTGCAAACTTCAGACCGGGAGGTGTTAAGGTTCGCGGTGGCGGCCTGATCCTCGAGCCCGGGCTGACGGAAGAAGATTTTGCGGAGATGGCAAGGGAAGGCGTCAAAACCGTGGGTGAAATTGGGCTCGGTAAGGTTAAAGAGCCGGCAGAGGCAGCCCCGATGGTCGTGTGGGCGAAAAAATATGGCATGACGGTGATGATGCATACCGGCGGCACCTCGATTCCGGGAAGCTCCACGGTAACGGCGGATCAGGTTATCGCGACCAATCCGGATGTGGTTTCGCACCTTAACGGTGGCCCTACCGCCGTAGCCCCGGCAGAGGCGAAAAAAATTATCATGGAAACCGCCCTGAATTACGAGATAGCACACTGCGGAAATCCGAAGATGATCCTGGAGATATGCCGGTTGACACGGGAGAAGAATGCCTACGGCCGGGTTGTGATAGGCAACGACCATCCGTCCGGGACCGGGGTTGTCCCTCTGGGAATTTTTCGTGTCCTGAATATGATTTCCTCCCTCGGGGAAATTCCGCCGGAAATTGCCATCTGTATGG
>JANTFN010000138.1 GCA_024763435.1 Thermodesulfobacteriota bacterium
ATATCTATAAAAAAAGAAAAGCAGGGAAGCCTCGGCGAGGTTCTCGATGTGGGGACCGGATCGGGAATTCTTTCCATCGCGGCGGCTTTTTCCGGCGCGCGCCATGTTACAGCCATCGATATTGATGCCTCGGCCCTTAACGTGGCACGTGAAAATGCGGAACATAACGGGGTAAGAAAAGAAATCCTTGATTTTTTTTCCTGCCCGCTTTCCGATCTTCCCGGCCAGTTTGACCTTATCTTTGCGAATATCACGGCTCAAACGCTTCTCGACCTGCTTGACGCGCTCCAGGCACATCTAACCCCTTCCGGCGCTCTCATTGTCTCCGGCATCCTGGTGGAACAGGGAAAGGCCTTTCTGAAAAAATCAAAAGATTGCGGTCTTGAAAAGATCGGAACACGCCGGTCAGGGGAATGGATTTCGTATCGCCTCGGGAAAAAACGATGAGTCGGGACTACCAGTTTATTCCGGACCGTTTAGATCCGGAAAGCAAAACAGTGGAAATTTCAGGCCCCGAACACACCCATCTGAAACGGGTCCTCCGCCTGAGGGTGGGAAACACGATTATCGTTGCGGATGGGCAGGGGGCACTCTACCAGGCAGTCATACGGAAAATAACGGGAGACCTTACCCGGGCAGAACTGAACGGCAGGCTGAAAACCATACCGGAACCCGCCTTGAAGGTAACCCTGATTCAGGCCCTGCCCAAGAGCCAGAAAATGAAATGGATTCTGCAAAAAGGGACGGAACTCGGCGTCAGTGAGTTTGTCCCCGCTGTGGCGGAAAACTGCGTTTCACGGCTAACAGACAAGGCCTGGGAATCCAAAAAAGAACGCTGGAACGCGGTTATCAGGAGCGCTGTCAAACAATCCCATCGGGTGAGGATTCCCCGACTCCGAGACCTGGTACCGCTGTCTCTGGCCCTGAAGACTGTCAGGGGTCAGGTGAAACTCCTGTGCGACCCAGAAGCGGGACTTTCGCTGAAGGCATATCTGGCCCACACCGAACCCCTGCAAGAAGTCGTTGCCGCTATCGGTCCGGAAGGCGGGTTCAGCCCAAATGAACGGGACCTGGCGCTTCAGGCAGGTTTTGTGGCCTGTTCCATCGGCCCGCAGGTCCTGCGCCTGGAAACCGCTGCGGTTAAAATTATATCTGTCCTACAGTTCCTTTATGGTGATGATGAATAATTCCGTAAAAATTGGCTTTCAAGCCGGGAGTTACGCATGAAACCTTATCGGTTTGATTTGATGCAGGGCTGGTTCTCAAAAAAACTGTTCTCATTTCTGTTTTCCAATACCCATATTGCCCCCAACCACCTGAAGAAATGGCGCAAAATTGTTTCTGAGGGGATGGCCATCCCTGTCGTCGATAATTCAAGTCAGATGGATTTTCTGGCCCTTTACCATGGCTACCAGAACGCGGGTGGAAACTTTCCCGGATTTCCCCTCGGAATTTCGATGCTCCCCTGGATTTCCATCCGGGGATGGCTCGTGACGATACGGGCCCTGGCCCTGTGGACCTTTAAAAAAGTATGCCTCTTTGACCCTTTTACAGGAAATTCCGGAGAGGAAATAAGCAAAATAGGCCGTGTTCCATTTGCCCTTTTTGTAAAACCTGGAAGCGCGCGTATCCAGAAATGCCTGTATTCCCGGGGCAATCCCCTGCGGGACCTGATTCGCCTGCAGCGTGAGGCCTCCTACCGGATTTTTCTGGTTCCCCACTTAATCGTGTATGACGTTATCCCCCGAACAGAAAAAAAATCCCTGTATGGGGCCTTCTGGGGTAAAATGGCAGCCCCTAAATGGACAATGCGGCTCAAAAGGCTCATCACAAGAAAAGAGGTTCAGATACGAATAGGCACCCCTGTCAACCTTCAAACAGTCATCGCGCGTCTTCAAGAGGCATCCGATGAAGACGTTGAGAGGGAAGTTCATCAAACCCTCGAAAAGGAATTTGACCGGAAACTGCGGGGTATCTCAGGCCCATCCATTCCTTCGCGGGAAAGAATGATTGAAAAAATTTTAGCAAATCCCGAACTCAGGGATTTCTTTTCCGAGGAGGCCGCTAACCAGGAAAAATCCGTTGAAGAAATCGCGGGGAAGGCACGGCGGTATACCCGTGAAATTGCCTCGGATCTGAAAATATCGTACGTAAAAAACTGGGAAAGAGCCCTCAAATGGGTATGGCAAAACCTGTATGACGGCGTGGATATCAATAAAGAGGCGGAAGAAAAAATAAGAAAAATAGCGCGGCATTATCCCGTTGTTTACATTCCTTCCCACAAAAGCCATGTTGATTATTTTCTTCTTTCTTATGTCCTGTATAAAATGAATCTTCCCATGCCCTTGATTGCCGCGGGGACAAATCTCTCTTTCTGGCCCATAGGCCCTATCTTCAGACGGTCCGGGGCCTTTTTTATACGTCGAACCTTCAGAAACAATCCCCTCTACGGGGAGGTGTTTTTCCATTACATCAGGGCCCTGATCGCTGAAGGGATTCCCATGGAATTTTTTATCGAAGGCGGGCGCAGCCGGACAGGTAAACTTATTCTTCCCAAGAAAGGCCTTCTTGCCATGATACTCCGAGCCTTTAATGAAAAGGCCGCGAATGACATTTATCTTGTTCCCACAGCAATTTCCTACGAAAGGGTTGTTGAAGAGGCCAGCTATATCCGGGAACTGCGGGGAGAAGAAAAGAAGAAAGAAAAGATGCGAGACCTTTTACGTTTGAGAAAGATTTTCGGGAAACGGTATGGGACGGTTTATCTGAGATTTGGCAAACCCCTGTCACTTAAGGGATACCTGAAAGGAGAAGATCTGTCCAAAAACTCCCGGGGTATAGACGGGCGTCAGCGCCTCTATCAGCAAACCGCTGATATGGTTATTCAGGAGATACAGAAGGCTATGGCGGTAACACCGTCAGCACTTGTCGCGGCGGCTATCCTCTCCGAAACCGACAAGAGTCTCCGATTGTCTCAAATTATAAAAACAGCCGAATTTTACAGAAACCTCCTTGAAAAAACAGGAGCCGAGTTTCCAAAAACGGGGGAAAATACGGAGCGCGTGTTTCAACGGGTCATCACCCTTTTCACTCAGGACGATGTTATTAGAATTGGCCCGGACATAGATGAGACAGACCCTATGTTTTACGCGCCCCCTGAAAAACGTATCAATCTTGAATTTTCAAAAAATATGATGATATCACACCTTGCACCCCTGTCGATTTACTGCTGGTCGCTAAAAGCGGAAAACAAGGACATCAACCTCAGCCCATACGCGCTATTTTCCTTTCTGACAAGTTTGTTCAGAGCTGAATTCCTGTTAAACCCGGAACACACCATGAAGCTGTATCGGACAGCCCGGGCATTATCAAAAAATTTCAGCGAATTTGAAACAAAAAAAGTTAGAAACTTACTCCTGAACACCCTCGAGGGATATCTCGCCGGCGCCTCTTTTCTGGCGCAGGAGCAGGAAAGACCTTTCCCCATGGAAGAGAAAAAACTGGTTCAAAAGATGATGAAATGGGGAAATCAAATGTTGTCCTCATCGCAAATCCGGTGCATGGAATCCGTTACGTCCGCAACCCTGAAAGGATGCATCAGGGTTTTTCAGTCAGATGAAATTCTCACCCAGGTATCAGCCGGGAAACCCTCTAAGGGGAAAGAAATTAGCGCGGGACCACGTTTTAAAACGATCCCCCGGATTACAACCATTCTGACGGATCTGATCATTGAATAGGAGAGCCGACGCGGGAAACCCCCTCATGTCTTCATTCCCGGGGAAAGGCGTTCTTCCTTTCTCATTAAAAAAAGGTGTGTTATAAAAGGCTTGGTGGAAAGGTAAAAAATAATGAGTCAGACAATAGCCATAGCAAATCAGAAGGGGGGCGTGGGAAAAACAACCACTGCGGTCAACCTGGCAGCCTCGCTTGCCATGAAAAACAGAAAAATACTCCTTGTGGATATGGACCCTCAGGGAAATGCAACGAGCGGATGCGGAGAAGACAAAGAAAACATCAAAAAAAGTGTGTACGACGTTCTGCTGGGCAACCAGACTGCGGAAGAGGTTATTTACCCTACTTCTTTTGAGGGGCTTGATATCCTGCCCGCTAACGGGGATTTAATCGGCGCGGAGGTTGAACTCATCCAGGAAATAGGGCGTGAGTATTTTCTTAAAAAAAGTCTTGAACCTATTCTAAACAGATATCACGATATCCTGATAGATTGCCCGCCATCACTCGGCCTTTTGACCGTGAACGCCCTGACCGCGGCGGAAAGAATTATTGTCCCCCTGCAGTGCGAATTTTACGCCATGGAAGGTCTTTCCCAACTTTTGCGAACCATCCGGCTGATTAAAGGGTCTGTAAACCCTTCCCTGCGTATAGACGGTATCCTGCTGACCATGTTTGACGTCAGGAACAATATTTCACACCAGGTGAAGGAAGAAGTCTGCGCTCATTTTGGCTCCCGTGTCTTCTCAACGGTAATAAATAGAAACGTAAGGCTGAGCGAAGCGCCGAGTTTCGGAAAAAATATCTTCGAATACGACAGCCGCAGCACAGGGGCAGCCGGCTATCGGCTTCTGGCGGAGGAATTTTTGACAAGGGAGAAGCATAGTGCCTAAAAAGAAGGTGCTGGGCAGGGGGATACGCGCCCTCTTCCCGGAAGGCGTTGGTGAGGGAGAAAGGTTTCTCTTCGCGGGGATAGAAAAGGTAAGGCCCAACCAATCGCAACCGAGAAAAGAAATAGATCAGGAAAAACTCTCGGCGCTTGCGGCCTCCATCAAGGAAAAGGGGATTCTGCAGCCCCTGCTGGTACGCCCCAGTGGAAACGGGTATGAGATCGTCGCGGGTGAACGCCGATGGCGGGCGGCGCAGATAGCGGGGTTGAAGGAGATTCCCATTGTGGTTCAGGAGTTCTCGGAGAGAGAAAGCCTGGAAGCGGCCCTGGTAGAAAACCTCCAGCGGGAAGACCTGTCTCCTATTGAAGAGGCACTGGCTTACGTTGAACTTATGAAACGGTGGGATTTGACCCAGGAATCCCTCGCGCAACGGCTTGGAAAAAAACGCGCAACCCTCGCCAATACCGTCAGGCTGCTTCAGCTTTCCACAAAAATACAGAAGCTTGTCAGTTCCGCGGCCCTGAGCGCGGGACACGCGAGGGCCCTGCTTGCATTACCGGATAAAACACGTCAAGAGGCATTAGCGGATGAAATTATTCACAAAGGACTATCCGTGCGCGAGGTTGAGAGAAAAGTCAAAAGGCTTCTGAAACAGGCACCGGAAGAGATAAAAACTGCATTGGATCCCTTTGTCGAGGACCTGCAAACAAGACTTGAACGACGTCTGGGGGCGAAAGTCAGGATTTCTGTCGCGGGGAAAAAGGGCTCT
>JANTFN010000139.1 GCA_024763435.1 Thermodesulfobacteriota bacterium
TTTCACAAAACGGTGGTTCATAGCTGAATCCGGTGCCGTGAAGAAATAACGGGAAGAGACGTATATCCCCTCGGGCATGTCTTTGCCCATGGGTACGAGGACTTCAAGGGCTCCGCCACAAGGAAACGCAAAGGCGATATTGTCGAAGATTCCCGTGGGCAGAGCTTGCTTTATAAAATTGACCGCATCTGCTCCCCACAGCGGAGACCAAACCGCATCAGGTTTGGCATCTTGGATTTGTTTAATATACGTAGAAAAATCTTTGGCAAAAAACTTGGGAAAGAGTTCTCCAACGATTTTAACATCGGGACGAAGTTCCATCAGTTTGGATTTGAACATCTTCCAGGATGAATGCCCATAAGAGTAGTCCGGTCCGATGCACATGTACCTTTTATAAGGCTTGGTACTCATCAGGTAGGCCCCGGAACGGGAATGCATCATGGCATTGCTGAGTGTGCTGAAAATGTAACGGTGAAACTTGGCACCGGTCAGGCTGTCCGCCGCGGCCTGAGTCACAATAAGGATTTTCTTGTGCTCCTTCGCAAAGGCCGTCAAGCTCATGGCAATTCCACTCGAGGTAGGGCCCATGAGAAAATCCACCTTGTCTTTGTTTACAAATCGCTCAGCAATTCTGAGGACGTTGTCCTTTTTTAGTTTGGTGTCTTCGAATAGTGCTTCGAGCTTTCTTCCCAAAATGCCACCATCTTTATTGATTTCCTCAACAGCCATTCGTATGGCCTGTTCAGCATGTTTTCCATACCCTCCCACTTTTCCGGAAGAGATAAACATTGCCCCCAATTTTATAGGCTTATCTTTGGCAATAGCCGGAGTTGTCGCCATAGAAAATACAATAACCAGTAAAACGATTCCCATCATCCATTTTTTCATAACCTTTTTCCTCCTTTCGTTGTTGGTGATTTGAACGGCATACGAATTGCCGAGCCATTTTACATAAGTATTATCTATTAAAGGTATTTTTCATTGCATGCCTAATGCCCGAGTTGAGCTGAATCTTTATTTAAGATTTCTGCTCGAACGGCTTGTTCCTGCGCGCGAATCAGACGGGCGTCGGGAATTTTATCCATAGTTTATTATAACAGTAAATGTTCACTTTTGCAAAAGGACAAGCCGTTTGAGCATCTCAGCTCAACTCGGGCATTCCCGACACGCGGTCAGCGCGGCGGAAACAGTCCTTTTTATCTTTATTCTACCTGTTCGTATTATTTCACCGGAACTTCATCATGTCAAGGTTGTTTTTTTAAGTGACTTCCCTGTAAAACCAAATTATACGTTCTAATAATGAAAATAAGTTTGAATTATAGAATATAGATAAGTATGTAAAAAATAAGATTACAGTGCCGTCAGTCAGGCGAGAAAGAGATTGCAGGTGAGGATGGAGAGAGCCGAAACTGAGGAAGAAATTCAACGAATTAAGTAATCAACTGCTTTATTTGTCAAGGGGAAAGATTTGAGCCTCAATTCCCCACGGATTCTTCAACGGCCCTGACAACATCGCTGACGGCGAGGCCCATATCCGCCATTAATGCGTCCGATTTTCCTGATTTTCCATACATTGAAACCCCAAGCCGGATGAATTTAACGGATTCCGCTGCGTCCAGCAGGGCCATGGCAAGCGAGGCCCCCAGGCCCGAATCACGATTATGGTCTTCATAAGAAACGATTAGACCGGTTTTCGCGCCCTCCATGACCTTTGCCATTTCCAGGTCAAGCGGGCAGGAGACATTAAAAACCTTGACGGCAATTCCTTTTTCCTGAAGCTGTTTCCATACCTCAACAGCACGGAAAACCGTGGGGCCGTAACAGTAAATCGCACCCTGGTCGCCGTCTCTGAGTTTGTCTATCCTGCCATACTTAAAGGCATAATCCCCACCATAAAAGGGGCTGCCGTTTCCCGTCCCTATCACCGGCGTTTTGGAACGTCCCATCCCCACAAAGTAATTACCGGTCTGTCCGGCAATCGCGCGAATAACCCGATCCGTCTGATTCGGGTCCGCGGGGACGATGACCTTGTAGGTAAAAAGATTGCGCAGCAGGCCAAGATAATCAATACACTGGTGGGTCTTGCCGTCTTCCCCCACATCAAGGCCGTTGTGGGTGCAGACCAGTTTCAGGTTCGCGTGGTTGATGTCGTTCAGGCGGTGCTGATTATAGGTTTCATCCACGCCAAAAACCCCGAAATCAGAAAAGAAAGTAATAACACCATCAACAGAAACCGCACCGGCGGTCGTGGCCGTGGTGTGTTCCTGCACGCCGCTTTCAAAAAACTGCGCGGGACGTGCCTCGGCAAACCCGTTCGTTTTAACAGACGTGGCCAGGTCACAGTCAAACACTGCGAAGGGAACCGCCTTCTCATCATTGGCTTCCGCGAGCTCCCTGAGGGCTGTTCCGTAAGCGGAACGGTTATCCGTCTTGACATCCATGCCATACTCCCTCGGTGTCCCTGTATTCAGGGAAACGGCTTCCGGTTTCGGGAAGGGATATTCGTTAACCGCGGCATGCTCCCTCAGCGCCTGGTATTCCCGAAGATCCGACGGGAGATCCAGTTCTGCCATTGCCTTTTTAAATTCATCCATTTTAAGGGCTTGCCCGTGATATTTCGGGGTGCCTTCCATAAAGGAAACCCCCTTGCCAATAACCGTATGCGCCAGGATGGCCACCGGCGTGGTCTCATCTCGCTGCGCCTCAAGAATCGCGTCATAAAGCCGCGCAATATCATGGCCGTCAACCTCGAGAACCCGCCATCCATCCGCGGCGTAGTTTTCACGAATCCGGTCAGGCATGACCTCATCGGTGGACCCGCTTATTTGAATTTCATTGGTATCAATAATAACCGTGATATTTGTAAGACCAAATTTTTTCGCGAATCTACGGGCCTCGGCAACCTGTCCCTTTGTCTGCTCTCCGTCACTCATCAGGACAAAGGTGTGATTCGCCGGAATTCCGTTCAGGCGGGAAGACAAGGCAAATCCGCACCCCGCGGAAAGCCCCTGGCCGAGGTTCCCGGTGCTCCATTCCACGCCGGGTACACTGCGTTCGATGTGCCCTTCAAACGGGCTCCCCATAAGGCGAAAGGTTGAAACAGCCCCTTTTAAATCAAAAAAACCGCGCCGTCCGAGAACTGAATAGACACCCGGCGAGGTGTGACCATGGCTGACAACGATCCTGTCCCTGCCGAGGTCCTCCGCATTATCGGGAGAAACATTGGCGTTGTACCATACCGCCACATACATCTCCGTCGAAGACATCGACCCCCCGGGATGCCCACACCCCGCAAGTGTCGTCATACGGAGAATATCGCCCCGAACCTGCCGCGCCTCTTCCGTTAAAAATGTCGTTTCTTCCTTTGTCAGTTTCCCTTTTACAAATCTTCCAGTCAACATACGTTTTCAGCCCTTTCCATGAGGTGTTTAAAAATATTTTACTGTGCGCCTGCTGTAAAACCGCCCGTCAGGGCGTATAAACCACGACCAGCAGTTCCGTTGTTTTCGCTTTCGGGTTATTCAATTTATGAATCAGGGCCGAATTGAAATGGATGGATTGTCCCGCCTTCAGGGTCCAGGTGTTATCACCCACTGAAATATCGAGAAAGCCCTTTAAAACATAAATAAATTCTTCCCCTTCATGCTGGTATTCCACCATTTTATGGGCCTGCTCTGGCTCAATGGTCACATGAAAAGCCTTCATGTGTTTGTTCCGCGCATTCGGAGTCAGAGGCCGATAAGCGTACTCACTGGTTCGCTTTTCGTAACTTTCAACCTTCCGCTTCTCGGCGGTTTCGCGCTCTTCATCACTGAGTAAATCACCGGAGTCTATCTGGAGCGCCTTCGCGAGTTTGATAAGGGATGACACGGGAGGCAGGATCTCACCCCTTTCAATCTCCCTGATAGTATCAGGGGTTAATCCGGATTCGGCACCCAGTTCCTCATACGTCATCTTCTGAGACCGGCGCATCTTTTTAATTTTTGACCCAAGATTTGTTCCCTTATTCCTCGAAGCCACACGCACCTCCTGTTTAACTTTATTGGCCCCACACCTAACAAAGTTCCGTCTTTTTGTCAATTCAAAATGAGGGCTAAAGGCTAAAGGGCTAAGGGCAAAAGGGAAACACAATAAAACAAGCATCTTACAAATTGGTTTGCCTTTCCAGTTATTTCCCGGGTGTAGTCAAAACAGAAAGCCACTCCCCATACCCTTGAGATTTCATTTCTTTTCTGGGAATAAAGCGCAGCGCGGCGGAGTTGATACAATAACGCAAACCTGTCGGTTTCGGGCCGTCCTGAAACACATGCCCCAAATGCGAATCGGCCAGCCGGCTCCGAACCTCGACGCGAATCATGTTATAGCTGTTGTCTGTTTTTTCCACGACAGCATTCTTATCCAGGGGGCGGGTAAAGCTCGGCCATCCTGACTTTGAATCAAATTTATCCCGGGAACTGAACAGGGGTTCTCCCGACACAATATCCACATAGATTCCCTCACGCTTTTCATTCCAATACAAATTCCTGAAAGGCGGTTCTGTGCCGTTTTCCTGTGTAACGGCATATTGCAAAGGGGTCAGTTTCTTTTTCAGATCCTCACGGGAAGGTTTTTTAAATTTCAGTTTTGCCTCTTTTTTATCAAATTTCGAAAGATTCCCAGCACCCGACCAGGTTCTGTTAATAAATTCATCCCTGCCGGAGGCATTTCGGTAGAGCCGATAACGCAGGGGACACGTTTTGTAATATCCCTGGTGATATTTCTCGGCGGGATAAAACGGGCCGGCTGGAAGAATACGGGTTGTAATAGGTTTATGAAACAGGCCCGATTCGGAGAGGTGTTTCAACGATTTCAGGGCCGCATTTTTCTGCGCATCAGAATGATAAAATATTGCCGTTTGATACTGGCTTCCCCTGTCCACAAACTGGCCGCCGGCATCCGTAGGGTCAATCTGGCGCCAGAAGACATTGAGCAATGCTTCATATTGAATTTTCGCCGGGTCATAGGTAATCTGAACCGCCTCCATGTGCCCGGTCTTACCGGATGAAACTTCCGGATAGGTTGGATTTTTAACCTCGCCCCCGGTATAGCCGGCCAGAACTTTAACCACACCATCCAGTTTGTCAAACGGATGAACCATACACCAGAAACACCCGCCGGCAAATGTCGCCGTTTCCATCTTCACATTTTCCGCCATGACAGCCCCTCTTAGAAAAACAAACATGACAAGGACGGCGGCACCACGGGCAAACCACCCCTGAAAGCGTCTCCAGTCTCCGCATTTATTCCTCTGCCAATACATTATGTCTCACATTAATCTGATTTTACCAAAGGGTCAAGCAAGGAGCCGTTTCAAACAGCGCCTGAAACTGAAAAA
>JANTFN010000140.1 GCA_024763435.1 Thermodesulfobacteriota bacterium
AATATTTTTTTGCCAGTTCAGCAAAATCCTTCCCGGCCTTTGCCAGCTTCTCAACCTTCTCCGCCTTTTTCTTTGCCTCAGCCACCTGCGCCTTGGTTGGTTTGGGGGGCAGACGAAACAGGATATGGCGTGCGTGAATCTTCTCCGGCACGCGATACGCGTCATTGTGCGCGTTATAATAGGCCTTCAGGTCATCATCCGTAACCTTCACGTCCGCGGTGTACGCCTCAGGTTTAAAAAGCAGATAGGCAATCTTAACCTTTTCCGGATTTTTGAATGACGCCTTGTGCGCGTCATAATAGGTCTTCAAGTCTTTCGTCTCAACCCGCACAGCTTTGGCAAAATCATCCGCCATAATCTTTACATAAACCAGGCGCCGTTTTTCCAGTTGCAGGGAAAGCATCCGTTTTACCTCGCTCGAAGTGACAAGCGACGCCGGCCCGGCAACCGTCTCCCGAACCTTCTTAAAAAGAAGTTCCTGCATCATGGACCGTTCGAAATCCCCCGGCTCAATACGGTTATAGCGCAGCAAATCAAGATATAACCTCCGGTCAAACCGTCCCGACCGCCGGAAGGCCGGCATTGCCTCGATATGTTCCACCAGTTCCTGACGGCTGACGACGATATGAAGCCTTTCGGCCTCCGCGGCAATCAAAACCTGGTTAATCAGCTGATTCAGCACCCGGTGTTTGACATCAAACAGCTTGAGCAACTGGTCATTCCACTGATTCTTGTATTGTTTCCGGTAGTATTCAACCATTTTCATATAGGAATTCTTATAGGCGTTGACATCTATAATCGTATCCCCAACCTTCGCGACTACCGTCCCTCTGCCGCTGTTAAACCCGCCAACACCCCAGAAAATAAAAACGACAATAATCAATCCCAGGGCAATTTTAATAAACCAGGAAGTGGCATTCTTCCGCATGAATTTCAGCATGGACCGACTCCTCCAACCAAATTTTGCGGATAATACTTTATTTACGGACAAAAGGCAACCTGCGGAAGGCAAATGAAAGAATTCCCCCTCACCTCTGTCCTCTCCCGTCTCAAGCCATCAGGTCTTTTCGATGACGTCAATCTTGTCAGGACGCCGCATCTCATATATGATGCGCCCATGCGGTTGTCGGAAAGAGAAAAAATCCTGATTATCCGGTTGGGCTCCGTCGGGGATGTGGTTCGCACGCTCCCCGCAATATCGGCGCTGCGTGACTGTTACCCGGATGCCCGGATAGACTGGGTTGTTCAGGATCTTTCAGAGGAAATCGTCAGGTCCCTCGGCGAGATTGATTCCGTTATTGTCCTCCCGAGAAAACGCTGGACAAAAATGGCCCGGTCACCGCTTTCCTGGCCCCGGTTGCTGAAAGAGGTTGTGTCCTGGCTTTCCCGGTTACGGGGACAAAGGTATCAAACGACCCTCGATTTTCACGGCATCCTCAAAAGCGGCCTCATCTCCCGCCTCAGCGGCGCCGCCACGAGAATCGGATTCAAAAAAGGTTTTTGCAAGGAGATGAATTATCTTTTTAACAATCATCATGTGGACCCCGGAGACCCGCGCCTGAACCGTATGGCAAAGAACCTTTGCATGGTAACCTGGCTTTCCTGCACGGACTCCCTGCCAAAGGCCTGGTTAACCCCTCTGGAAAAATCCAGCGAGAAAATCAAAAAATTCTGGCGGCGAATTCAGCCGGTTTCACACCCTGTCATCGCCATTCAACCGAGCAGCAGCCAGGATACGGATTTCAAGCGGTGGTTTCCCGAACGATACGCGAAGCTCTGTGATATGCTGGTTGAAAAACTGGGGGCGACCATCATTCTAACCTGGGGACCCGGTGGGGAAGAAGCCGTAAACAAGATACGCGGCATCATGTCCCTTCCCGCTCATATCGCCTGCCCAACCACCCTGATGGAGTTGTCGGCCCTGTTCCGTAAATGCGACCTTTATGTGGGCGGCGACACGGGCCCCATGCATCTGGCCTGTTTCTCGGAACTTCCCGCTGTGGTGATTTACGGGCCTACGGATCCCCTCGTTAACGCGCCCTATCCGCACAGCCGCCACCGGATTGTCCGGGTTGACCTCCCCTGCAGCCCCTGCCGGGATAAAACCTGTCAGCGCCTTGACTGTATGAAACAAATCACGCCAGGCATGGTTTTCGATGAAACGGCCTCTCTCTGGCATGAAATTATGGAAAGCAGGGCCGTTGAAAAGGCGCCCTTTCAAACAAAAATATCCGAAACACAGGTAGCCCGATCATGAAAATTCTCTTTATCTACCCGAATCTCTACGCGCAGATCGGTTTTAATTATGGCGTTGGATACCTTTCATCCTTTCTGAAATCGCGAGGGCATGAGACCGCGCTGCTCAATATCAATGACAGGCTGGGGTATCCGCTGGACCTGGATAGAATTCTGCGGGATGTCAAGCGCTTCGGCCCCGACTTCATCGCCTTTTCAGTGGTGACCAACCAGTATCAATACACGCTTCAGATCGCTGAAAAGCTGCGGGAAGTCCTCTCTGTTCCCCTTTCAATCGGCGGTGTCCACGCAACCATGGCCCCGGAAGAGACGCTTCAAACCGGCCTCTTCGATTTTTTGTGCGTTGGCGAAGGAGAACTCGCCCTGGTGGATCTGGCCGATGCCCTCGAAAATGGAAAAGATGTAAACCACATCCCCAATATATGGCATTACGACAGGGGCACAATCCACGCCAACCCGGTACGCCCCTTTATTTCCCTCGAGGACATCCCGCCCATAGATTATGACATCTTCGACTTTCAGAAGATGATCGACGCCAAGGACGGGTGGGTCGGCGTCATGGCCTCCCGCGGGTGTCCGTTCCGGTGCAATTACTGTTTTAATCACAGGATTGTCGATATTTACCACAAGGATACGGGCGTTAATGTGCGGGATCTCCACTACCTCCGGCAGTATCCCGTAGAAATGATTATTGATGATTTAAAAAAACTGCTCTCCCGCTATAAAAATATCCGGATGTTCATCTTTGATGACGACCTCTTCACGATGAACCGGAACTACGTCTTCGAATTCTGCCGGCAATACAAAAAGGCCATCGAGGTCCCCTTCGTGTGTAACGCCCATGTTCGGGTTTTCGACGAAGAAACCGCGAAAAACCTGAAGGAAGCAGGCTGCGCCATCGTCAAGTTCGGCCTGGAAAGCGGCAGTGACCGGATACGCCGTAAGATCCTGAACCGCCCCATGCGGAATGAGGATATCATCCACGCCTTCAAGATGGCAGACAAATACGGCATTCATACCTCGGCCTTTGTCATGATAGGCCTGCCGCACGAAACCATCGACGACCTTATGCTGACGATTAAACTCCTCGGAACCATCAAGCCGGGGCGGTTTCGATGGTCCATTTTCTTTCCCTTCATCGGGACAAAGGCCTATAATATCGCCAAAGACGGGGGGTTTATCGACTGGGAAAAGATGAAAAACCTTGCGAATTTCACGGATGCCTCCTGCCTCGATTTTGGTGAGGCGCACAACCTGTTGATTGACAAGCTCGCAAAGGCCTACCCCTGGTTTGTCAACGCCCAGACCAATCTCCCCGTCGCGCGGCTGTATGAAGGCCTGACGCAAATGGTTCTCGCCATGGGCAGACCCGCCTGGGAAAAAGTCCGGGATACCATGCGCGCGCTGGATAAAGACCTCTCTGACTCCCTGACAGCGCCCGAGGCGCGCCATTACGCTATACGCTTTAATCCCTTTATGGGTGTGAGGAGTGACTGGATGGAACGGGGGGAGGATTGAGCCCTTCTCCCCGAAAAGTCATCCTGCGTCTGCCAAACTGGGTGGGCGATATCGTTATGTCAACACCCGCGCTGATTGCCCTGCGAAAAGGATGGCCTGACAGCCATATAACGGTTATGGGCAAGGAAACCTCCCGGGCCCTCCTGGAAGGGATGGCCCTGTGGGACAGTTTTATCCCCTTCAATCGAACCGGAAAGGACGCGGGAACTGGCGGTTTTTTGAAAGCGGCCTCCCGTGTCAGAAAAGAACGGTTTGATACCGGGATTATCCTGCCCAATTCCCTGAGCTCCGCTCTGTTATTCGCCCTCGGCGGGGTCAAAGAGCGGGTGGGGTATAACCGTCACGGGCGAAAAGCCCTGTTGACCTATCCCGTTCCGGTCAGGCGGGTAAAGGGAAGGTTCATCCCTGTCCCCATGGTTGACTATTACCTGAAACTGCTGGAAGCCCGGGGCATCAAGCCTGCTGCCCGGCATACGAAACTAACCGTCACCGAGGAGGATGCCAAATGGGCCGGGGAGCTTTGGGATACGCGGGGCCTCAGTGACGGGCAACCGGTTATAGCCGTCACCCCCGGTGCCGCCTTCGGCCCCTCAAAACAGTGGATTCCTGAATATTTTGCCGGCCTGTCGGACAGACTGCGGGAAACACTTCACGCCCACGTTCTTTTTTTGCCCGGACCGGGGGAAGAGGCCCTGATAGCGGAAATAATTAAATTTTGCCAGGTATCTCCCGACATCCTTCCCCCATCGGAAACCCCGTTAAACCGCCTCAAGGCGGTGATTGACAGATGTAATCTGCTCTTCACTAACGACACGGGCCCCCGGCATATCGCCGTCGCGCTTGATACGCCGGTAGTGGTGGTCATGGGGCCGACCGATTTCCGCTATACCGCAGCCAATCTTGAAAAAACGATAATTCTCAGAAAAGATATCCCCTGCAGCCCCTGCATGCTGAAGGTTTGTCCAAAAAATCATGAGTGTATGCGCGGGATTACACCGGAAGAGGTTTTTGAAGCGTGTAAAAAGGCCCTGGGCCTCTGACGGTCGATTCCCCCATCTCCAACCCGGAAAGGAGAAAAAGGTGTCCCTCGAAAAACAGTTTATGACAATCCTGAAACGCCTCCCTCGGGAGAAACAGCGCGAACTCCTCGATTTCGCGGAATACCTTCTTTCAAAAAGCGGGCGTGATACCGCTGAAAAAGAGGCAAAAGTCCTGGGCGGTCCGTCGTGGGAAGCAGACAGCATTGATTATGATGATTACGATGATGCCATTCGGTGAATGCTTTTTCAGGAGCGATTTCCCGGCATAAAAAATCACCTGTCTCAATTGACAGAAAACCCCGTTTCTGATAAATTGGCTACGTGGTAAGGAGGATGAATGGACAAACCCTATGACGCTGCTGTCGCGCTGGAAGATGGTAGCGTTTTTTTTGGCTACAGTTTTGGTGCGCCGGGAACGGCGACGGGCGAGGTGGTATTTAACACCAGCATGACGGGATACCAGGAGATTCTCTCCGATCCCTCCTATAAAGGCCAGATCGTTACCATGACCTATCCCCTCATTGGAAATTACGGCGTCAATCC
>JANTFN010000141.1 GCA_024763435.1 Thermodesulfobacteriota bacterium
GACCACATCAAAGACGCGCATGTCGTGGTTATCTCTTCCGCGGTAAAACCGGACAATCCGGAGGTAAGGGCCGCGAAAGAAAACCAGGTCCCCGTTATTCCCCGCGCAGAGATGCTGGCAGAACTCATGCGCATGAAGCAGGGAATTGCCGTAGCAGGCAGCCACGGCAAAACGACCACAACCTCCCTGATTGCCACCATCCTGTCCAGGGCGGGGATGGATCCCACCATCGTTATTGGCGGCAAACTCAACAGTATCGGTACCAACGCCAAACTCGGTGAAGGGGACTATCTCGTCGCGGAAGCGGATGAAAGCGACGGGTCTTTTCTCAAACTGAATCCGGTTATAGCGCTGATTACCAACATCGACCCGGAACACATGGAACATTTTCACACGATGGATAACCTGCGGGAGGCCTTCATATCCTTTGCCAACAAGGTCCCTTTTTACGGCGCCGCCATCGTATGTCTGGATCATCCGGAGGTTCAGGGAATTCTTCCCGCGATTCAGAAGCGTATTATTACCTACGGTCTGTCCGCTCAGGCCAATTACCATGCGGAAAACATCCGGCAAGAAGGTTTTGAAACGGTTTTCGACCTTGTAAAGAACCAAACCCCCTCCGGGGAAGTCCGGGTGAGGATGCCGGGACGGCATAACGCACTGAATGCCATTGCCGCCATTGCTGTCTCTCAGGAGTTGGGTATCCCCCTCCAGGAAGCCAAACAGGCCCTCAGGGAATTCGAGGGGGTGCAGCGGCGTTTTCAGGAATGCCACACGATTCGGGATATTCTCATCATTGATGACTACGCCCATCATCCCAGGGAAATCGAGGCCACGCTTCAGGCGGCAAAAAGCGGGTGGGACCGCCGGGTCATCGCTGTTTTTCAGCCGCACCGCTATACACGGGTTCGGGATCTGATGGATGAATTTTTCCGATGCTTCTATCAGGCGGACAAATTAATTGTGACCGACATCTATCCCGCGGGGGAAAGGCCTATTGAAGGCATAAATGCGAAGAAACTCTATGAAGGCATCCTGCGCCATGGGCACCGGGATGTCCACTATATCGAAGATTTTGAGGGAATCGCGGCATTTCTCGCATCCAACACGCAAGCCGGGGATATGGTTATCACACTCGGGGCCGGGGATGTCTGGAAGGTGGGAGATATGTTGGCGGAAAACCTCGGCAGTGAGAAATGAAGGCGACAGAAATGGCATACTTAAAAAAGGTCTTTGGGGATAAATTGGGAGAAAATATCCCCCTCGCGCCCCTGACGACCCTGAAGGTGGGGGGAGCCGCGGAAGCGTTTCTCAATATTGCCTCCGCAACCGACCTGATAACCGCCCTTAAAATCCTTCGAGCCCATGATATTCCCGCCTTTATCATCGGCAATGGGTCCAATCTTATTGTTTCCGATGCCGGCTTACCCGGCGTTGTTCTGCGGTTGAAAGGAGAATTCGAAACAATCCGCGTCACAAGGAAGACCAGTTCGGCGGTTTATGTCAACGCCGGTGCCGGGGCCAGATTGTCCACCCTGATTTCCTTCGCGCAGGCCCGGGGTCTTTCGGGGGTGGAACCTCTCTACGGCATCCCGGCCACGGTTGGCGGGGCCATCCGAATGAACGCGGGGGTTTCCAGTTTTTCGGTCGCGGATATCCTCTCATCCATCCGTTATCTTCCCCCTTCTCTCAAACCGGTCAGGCGCCACGCCTCCCGTCTGGCCTGTTCCTACCGTTCTATACGAATGCCAGGAGACGCCGTTATTCTCTCTGCTACCTTCAGGCTCCGGCCCGCTACTGAAAAACATGTTACTGCCGCGCTCCAAACCTATCGGCGCAAACGGGACAAAAAATGGATGCGTTATCCCTCCGCCGGGTCCATCTTCAGGAACCCCAAGGGGGAAAATGCGGGGAGGCTTGTTGAAACAGCCGGGCTCCGGGGATATCAGATCGGCAACGCACAGATAGCCCCGGACCACGGAAACATCATTATTAACAAAGGCGGGGCGCGGGCGGGCGATGTCCTTGCCCTTATCAAACTTGCGAAAGAAGGCGTGTATAAAAAAACGGGGATAACCCTTGATCTGGAGGTCGTCATTGCAGGCAAAGAGACCCTTTAAGGGCGCGAAAATAGGGGTTCTGCTCGGTGGGATGTCAGGCGAGCGCGAAATATCGCTGAAGACGGGCCATGCCATTGCCAACGCGCTTCGCGCAAACGGCCACGCGGTGGAAGAGATCGATGTGGGAAAAGATATCTGTGTTCAGCTTAAAAGGAAAAACATAGAGGTCGCCTTTATCGCCCTCCATGGCAGGTGGGGAGAAGACGGAACCATTCAGGGCCTCCTCGAAATCCTTGGAATCCCCTATACGGGTTCTGGGGTTACCGCGAGCGCTGTCGCCATGGACAAGATATTATCAAAGCAGATTCTCCTTCACGCCGGTCTCCCGACGCCGCCGTTCGAGGTGCTCACCGCCCCATCAGCCACACCGCTGAGGCCCCTTCCGCTCGTGGTAAAACCTGCCCTGGAAGGCTCTACCATCGGGGTGTCCATTGTCCGGGAACCGGCTGCCTGGCAGGAAGCACTCAACACAGCCTTCCGCCACGATGCGAGGGTCCTTGTGGAAACCTACGTTGAGGGGAAAGAAATGACAGCCGCCATCCTGAATGGAACCCCCCTCCCCCTTATTCACATTGAACCTATTGAAGGTTTTTATGATTTCACCTCGAAATATACGCCCGGACGGACCCTTTACCATGTCCCCGCCCCCCTCGACACAGTGGTTTCACAGCAATTACAAGACATGGCTGTCCGGGCCTTCGACGCACTTGGATGCGCTGGATGTGCCCGTGTGGACATCATCCTTTCTGAAAAGGCAGGCCCCACAATTTTAGAGGTCAATACTATTCCGGGGATGACGCCTACCAGCCTCGTCCCCAAGGCGGCGGCGGCGGCAGGTATCGATTTTTCAGGTCTTGCAGAGGCCATTCTGTCCACGGCATCCCTGAAAACAGGCCGCAAGGGAGGACAGGCGTGACAAGTCCCAAACAGGAACCGCAGACGTCTCACCTTAAAACCGCCTTCAAGTTGATTCGCCGTTTAACGGGGTCCTTCTTTGTCCTTCTTGTGGCAGCCGCCCTGCTCTATCTTGGAAACAGTCTCTACAGAAAACTCCAGACCTCAACCCTGTTCGAGATAAAAACCATTCAAATCACCGGGTGCCACACACTTTCAAAACAGGATTTGATCATCTATCTGAACCTGAAACCCAAAACAAATCTTCTTGCCCTCCACGTTGAGCCTTTATATCATAAACTTATCAGCCACCGCTGGATCAGAGCTGCCTCTATTCAGCGCCGCTTACCTGACACCCTGTCTATTTCAATACAGGAACGGCGCCCGGTTGCTCTGCTCAAGGCGGGAAAGTTATACTATGTCGATGAAGACGGAATTCCTTTTGATACCATAAACAAGGATGTGGGATGCGATTTTCCTGTATTCACCGGGCCAAAAGACAGAACCGCCATCAAGGTGTATATGCCTCTCTTAAGGGAATCACTGCCCCTGATAACAAAAAAAACAAATCACATCATTTCAGAAATTAACCTCAATCTTTCCCGAGGGGTTACCCTCATAACCCTGCCGGAGACGCTTCCGGTCCGGTTAGGGGTGAAAAACCTGGACAAGCGCTTTCAAAGATTTCTGAAAACCTACCGTTTCATCCGGCGGCGGGGAATTCAGGCAAAGTATCTCGATTGTCGGTACCCTGACCGGGTCGTAATGAAATACGCCAAGCCACCTCATGCACACCATTCCAGTCTGGAGGTCAGAAGTGAAAAAAGTGGATAACCTTGTGGTTGGCCTTGATATAGGAACCACAAAAATTTGCGCCGTGGTTGGCGATATCATCGATAATCAGTTGAATATTATCAGCAAAGGGACTGCCCCTTCGCAGGGATTGCGAAAAGGGGTCGTCATCAACATCGACGCCACGGTTCAATCCATTAAAAAGGCCATCGAAGAGGCTGAAATGATGGCGGGGTGTGAAATAACATCCGCCTATGCCGGTGTTGCCGGGGGGCACATCAGGGGTCAGAACAGCCATGGCATTATTGCCGTTAAATCAAGGGAAATAACCCCGAGGGATGTTGAACGCGTCATCGAAACGGCCAGTGCCGTCGCCCTGCCGATGGACCGGGAGGTTATCCATGTCATTCCGCAGGAATATATCGTCGATAATCAAACGGGCATTAAAGATCCCGTAGGAATGGCCGGTGTACGGCTCGAGGGAAAGGTTCACATCATTACCGGTGCTGTCACCTCCGCACAGAATATTATCAAATGCGCGAACAAGGCGGGGCTCGATGTCAACGATATTATTCTGGAACAACTGGGCGCAAGCGAAGCCGTTCTTGACAAGGACGAACGGGAAATCGGCGTGGCACTCCTCGATATTGGCGGCGGAACATCCGACCTCGCCATCTTCGCAGGGGGGACCATTCAGCATTCCTCGGTCATTGCCCTTGCGGGGAACCATGTCACCCACGACATCTCCATAGGGCTGAGAACCCCGAAGCAGGAGGCCGAACGGATAAAAATAAAATATGGCTGCTCGCTTGGCGCCATGATTCGTAAAGATGAAACGATTGAAGTCCCCAGCGTGGGCGGCAGGAAACCCAGAATCCTGTCCCGGAAAACCCTTGCTGAAATTATTGAACCCAGAATGGAGGAGATTTTTGAACTCGTCAATCAGAATCTCAACGAATCAGGATTAGCGGACCTTCTGGGGGCCGGCATCGTCCTGACCGGTGGCGGAAGTATCATGCCTGGAACTGTTGAATTGGCAGAGCGTGTCTTCGGCATGCCCATCCGCAAGGGAAATCCGCGATGGATCGGGGGTCTGACCGATCTTGTTGCCTCCCCGCTCTACGCTACTTCCGTCGGGCTTGCCCTGTACGGAAGCAAAAATCTCAACCAGATGAGGTTTAAAATACAGGACACCAACATTTTCAAAAAAGTGTTGATAAGGATGAAGGAATGGTTAGGGGAATATTTTTAAACTGTAACTTAAACAGGAGGGGATCATGATTGAATTTGAGGAGGAAAAAAGTTTTTCGGCCAGGGTTAAAATCATCGGTATCGGCGGCGGGGGGTGCAATGCCGTGGATAACATGATTAACTCTAAGCTTCAGGGCGTGGATTTTATCGTCGCCAACACAGACGCGCAGTCCCTGAGCGCCTGCAAGGCCCCGTTGAAAATCCAGTTGGGGACAAAACTGACAAAAGGCCTGGGTGCCGGCGCAAACCCAAAGGTCGGTCAGGAGGCTGCGCTTGAGGACACAGACAGCATTAA
>JANTFN010000142.1 GCA_024763435.1 Thermodesulfobacteriota bacterium
CAAAACGGGCGTTTACCGGTACCATAACAGCGCCGATCATATTTGCCGCAAGCCATGCATAAGGAAATTCGATGCAGTTTGGGAGTAGTATGGCTATTCTATCCCCTTTCCGAATGCCCAGGGATAAAAATCCATTTGCGACACGATTCACGGTTTCAAAAAAATTTTTATAAGTTATTTCTCTGTCCCTGAAGACGAAAAAAACCTTATCAGGGGTCCTGTGCGCCGTTGTTTCAAACAGGTTTCGTATATTCGACATCTATACCGTACTCCGTTCTAAAGCGTTAATGTTTTATTTGATTACATCCATTACAATGGCTTGTCAACGATTTTTTTAGATAGAATCCGTCACAGCTTCTGTTGTTTTCGTGGGCTGTTTCTGACACCGGGGTGTCTGACACCGGAGTTGACCGTATCTGGAATATGTGATAAATACGCAAACGAAAACAGGATCGGGACGTGGCTCAGTCTGGTAGAGCACTGCGTTCGGGACGCAGGGGTCGCTGGTTCAAATCCAGTCGTCCCGACCAAATTGTTTGTATTGTCTTAGCGATACGTAGCTGTGATTTTTTGTTCAAAATTTTTGGCTTCGTGGGAGTCCCCTTCCTTTTCCCCTTATGAAAACCTTTTTCAAGGGCGTCATTGTTGACTTTTACAGGGATATTTTATAAGAAAATCCCGTTAACAGATGCAGCAACCTGGAAAAAGGGGGTTTTGTGTTAGAGAAAAGGCGCTTAAAGCGTTCCCATTTAATCTATTATATCCCAGTATTTGACACATACAATACAAAGCCTGACCGCCTTTTAGGATATCTTGTAGACATTCATACGGAAGGCCTGAAACTTATGGGGGAGGTTCCTCTAAAGGCTGGAGACGCGCTCAACTTGAAGATCGATGCTTCCCGTCTTGTGGAATCTATGCGTTCGATTGTTGCCGAGGGGGTTGTCCGGTGGCAGAGTAAATCAGTTAATCCGGATTATTACGATACAGGGATAGCGTTTACGGATCTTTCTGGAGATGCTATTCTTCAAATCAATGCGATTATTAAAATTTTTGGATTTCAGGATTGAACGGTTTTACCGCTCAATGGTTTCAAGGATGTTTTTGATAAGTTTCTCCATCTGACACGATTTAGAAATAAACGCTTTTGCTCCCAGTGTGGTGGCCTTTTCATGAGTCATTGTTGTAATTCCAGAGATGAGAATAATTTCGGTCGCGGGGGAGCTTTTTCTGACTTCGCGTAAGACCTCCAAGCCGCTTAACCCCGGCATGACAATATCGGTAATAAGTGTTTGAAAAGGGGCGTTTTTCAGGGTTTCGATGGCCTGAGTCCCGTTGCATGCCTCAGTGACCTCGTATCCTTCACTTTGCAGGAATCCACAAATGGCCTCACGAACGATTTCTTCGTTTTCAACCAGGAGAATTCTTTTGTGCTTTTGATGGTTCATAAATATCGGAGGGGGCTAACGATTTTCCTCATAAAAATTTTCAGGTAAAACGCGGCGGATGGACAGGCCTTAAAAAGGTTCCTGCCATTTTGTTTAAATGCCTTAACAGTCATGCCAATTATCGTTTGGGGAGGAGATGCCCTGGGATACCCTCACCTTTAAAAATAGTATAGCAGGGAATCGGTGTTTGTCAAATTATATAATTATAACATAGTGATATCGCGTATTAAAGATGTATAGACTACTCTGAAGTGACCATAAAAAACGCGCCGCCGTTTTACAAACACGGTGGCGCGTAAAAGGGGCCTTTCGGTTCGAATAATTTTACATTAATTTGTGAAGTACGCTGACGCACCGTCCGCAGACAGCAGGATAGTCGGTATCCTGTCCCACATCGGTTTTGTAATGCCAGCACCGTTCACATTTTTCACCCCCGGCGGGTTTGACTTCAATAGACAGCTCTTCGTTAGCAGAGGGGACAAGGGTTACAGCGGAAACAATAAAAATATCGTCAAGTTCGCTTTCATAATCCTTCAGGAAGGTGGCATCCTTTTCCCCCACGGTAAGGGTAATGTGGGCATCCAGAGAATGGCCTATCTGTTTTTCTCTCCGGGCGTTTTCAAGAATTTTCGAAACTTCCTGTCGGATATCAAGCAGATGTTCCCAGCGATCGGCAAGCGTCGTATCTTTAAAGGTTTCCAGTGTTTCATCAAAGCGTGTCAAATGAACACTTGTTTCCTTGAAGGGCGTTACAGGCCGGAATGCCTGCCATATTTCCTCGGAGGTGAAAGAGAGAATAGGTGCCAGCAGACGGACAAGCCCATTCACCAGGTGATAGAGCGCGGTCTGGCTTGAACGGCGTTTCAGGCTTTCAGGATGAGAGACATACAGCCTGTCTTTCAGGACATCGAGGTAAAAAGAGCTTAGATCAACGGCGCAGAAGGTATGTATTGTGTGGTAAACCACATGGAAATCATAGGTTTCATACGCCTTGATGACGCGTTCGGAAATACCGGAAAGCCTGTGGAGAATGAAACGGTCGATTTCTTCCATTTTGTCTGTCGGGATGGCATTCGCTTCATAGGAAAAATCAGAGAGGTTTCCCAGCATGAAACGAAAGGTATTTCTTATCCGCCGGTAACCGTCCGTCAACTGTTTCAGAATATCCTGGGAAATCTTGATGTCATTCCGGTAATCCTCCGCCGAGACCCACAGCCGGATAATTTCCGCCCCGTATTTTTTAATAACCTCTTCGGGAGCGACAACATTCCCGGAGGATTTGGACATTTTTTTACCTTCCCCATCTACCACGAAGCCATGTGTCAGAACCGCCTCATAGGGCGCCCTCCCACGTGTTCCCACGGATGCGAGGAGGGAGCTGTGAAACCATCCCCGGTGCTGGTCGCTTCCTTCGAGATAAAGGTCCACGGGGCTTTTAAGGCCTGGGCGTTTTTCTGTGACAGCGGCGTAGCTGACGCCGGAATCAAACCACACGTCGAGAATATCCGTTTCTTTTCTAAAATGGGATTTTCCGCATTTTGGACAGGTTGGCAGGGGATCGAAAAGTTCCTCAAGCGTTTTCTCAAACCAGACGTCGGCGCCCGATTTTTCAACGAGATCCGCGATGTGACTGACCAGCACCTGGTCCAGCAGGACATGGCCACAGTCTTCGCAATGCAGGGCGATGATGGGAACACCCCACGAGCGCTGTCGGGAGATACACCAGTCGGGGCGGTTTTCCACCATGTTGTAAATTCGGTCATGCCCCCATTTGGGGATCCATTTCACACTGTCAATGGCTTTCAGGGCTTTTCCCCGGAGGTTATTTGTTTCCATGGAGATAAACCACTGGCGCGTGGACCGGAAGATGATGGGGCTTTTACAGCGCCAGCAGTGAGGATAGGAATGTTCCATGTCTTCCACCTTGAGGAGACATCCCGCTTCCGCTATCTTGTCTATCACGGCGTGATTGGCATCGAAGACGAATTTTCCCGCGAAATATTGAACATCTTTTGTGAAACAGCCATTGTCATCTACTGGCGCGTAGGCCGGGAGATTGTATTTCAGCCCGACCTCATAATCCTCCTGGCCGTGTCCCGGTGCCGTATGCACGCAACCGGTTCCTGCTTCGAGGGTAACATGATCACCAAGAATAATAAGAGAATCCTGATCGAGAAAGGGGTGACGACAGACAAGGGATTCAAGCTCTTGGCCCATCAGCGTCTTGACGGTTTTGTGGTTGGAGATACCCATTCCCGACAGGACAATATCGCGAAGATCTGTGGCCAGAATCCAATATTCTCCATTGACTTCCACGACGGCATATTCAAAATCGGGGTGCAGGGCAATGGCGAGATTGGAAGGAATGGTCCATGGGGTGGTGGTCCATATCAGGACATAAACAGGGAGGTCGTCAGGAAGCCCTTCTAATTTGGACTGCATGGGGAATTTGACATAGATAGAAGGCGATCTGTGGGGGCCGTATTCCACCTCGGCGTCAGCCAGGGCTGTTTTACAGGAAGCGCACCAGTAAACGGGTTTTTCACCGAGATAAACACTCTCTTTTCCCACGAATTTTCCAAATTCCCGCACAATGACCCCCTCATAAGGGAGGTTCATGGTCAGGTATGGATTATCCCATACTCCGAAAACACCAAGGCGCTTGAATTCCTCGCGCTGGATATCAATAAACTCCCGCGCGTAACTGCGGCATCTCTTTCTGAGTGCCGTTGTTTCAACAGGTTTGTTCGCGGCCTTCAGCTCTTTTTCCACCTGGTGCTCGATGGGGAGGCCGTGACAATCCCATCCCGGCACGTAAAGGCTGTCATAGCCGGACATAAATTTGGATTTGATAATAAAATCCTTCAGGATCTTGTTCAGGGCGGTGCCCATGTGGATATGCCCGTTTGCGTAGGGTGGCCCATCATGCAGGATGAATTTGGGCAACCCTTTAGATTGTTTAATGATTTCTTCGTATAGTGCCGTCTCGTCCCAGAAGGAAAGCATTTCTGGTTCTCTCTGACTCAGATTTGCCTTCATGGGAATGGAAGGTTTCGGGAGATTAAGACTGTCTTTGAGCTGCATTCGTGCCTCCAATCGATTTCAAATTGCAGCAGTTTTATCACAAAGATATTGAATGTTCAAGAAAAGAAGGTAGAAGAGAAGGCCCCTTTTTGCAAATTTCAACATAGTAAAAACATCCATTCTACATTGGTGCCACCTAAGACATGCGTGCCCGAATAATGCCCGGGGTAATCTCTCCCATAATTAATAAGTGCGTTTCCTCCCCCAGAGCAGGTGGAAACGCACTTTATGGGAATTGTGTTTTTACAGAAATAATCGAGAAATGGCTCCTTCGCGCCGGATTTGCAACACCCGCGGATTATTCACTGGACCCTGAGCAAACGTTCGGGACAATTCGTAGATGTGTAGTGGTGTCCAAACCTGTCCATTGCATCAGATAATTCACAAAAAATTGTGTCTTTATCTTCAAAATGCCCTTCAAAAAGCAGGGGTTCTTGTTTGCCAATTTCAATACAATAATACATCAGTTCAACATGGGATCCATTTACGTTATATGTTCCAGAGTAATGCCAGGTCCGTCCAGTGTCATTGTCATACGCCTGCGCCGTCATATTGCCGCCCTCCAGGGTTCCATCAAAGACATATACACCATAGTCTCCACCGGTAAGATCCCATCTCCACGTGCCTCTTATGTCGTATGAGGTTGCCTGGCTGGTATCATTGGTATTGCTGCTGTTATCGCTGTCAGACCCGCCGCCGCCACCACCACAGGAAGTTAAAACAAGAAGCATTAAAAAGAAAAATGCAAATACGCTTAAAAAACCCTTTTTCATTTTCTCCTCCTTTCGTGTGATGTT
>JANTFN010000143.1 GCA_024763435.1 Thermodesulfobacteriota bacterium
ATAGAAACGTTAAAAATGTTTAAAGCTTAAGAGCTTAAAACATAATACTATCCCACCGCTTACATTTTATACTTTCCAAAATCCTCAGGGGCAAGTTTCTCCAGAATTTTTTTCAGTTTTTCCCTGTCCGCGGTTGATATGACCCGCGCTTCCCCGTTTCTTCCTCTTTTTTCTCCAGTTTCGAGCTGGGACTTTTCCAGAACCTTTTTGTGAACAAGGATAGGAACGCCGAACCTTACCGCGAGAGCAATCGCGTCGCTTGGACGCGCATCTGTCTGAATACGCCGATTCTTCTGTTCCAGGTGAATCAGGGCATAATAGGTGTTCATGCGAAGATCACAAATTTCCACGCGCAGGATACGCCCGCCCAGCTCAAGAATCATTGTTTTAAGAAGGTCGTGCGTCATGGGGCGTCCCACATCAACCTTCTCAAGAATTGTCGCGATAGCCGTTGCCTCCATGGTCCCTATCCAGATTGGCAGGACCTTTTCTCCCCTTAAATCCCTTAAAACCAGAACCGGCGAATTGGTCAGCGGATCAAGGGTCAGCCCCCCTACCTCCATTTCTATATACATGGCTCTTCCTCCATAACCCCCAGCAGTGAATTCTGAAAACCTTCAACAATTCTAACCGCGACTTCTCTTGCCATCACATCCCCGCGCGGCTCGAAGTTTACGATTCTGTTATCACGGGTCCGCCCCATCAGATATCCTTCTGGGTACTTGCTTTTCCCTTCTACAAGAACACTTTTGATCTTCCCTGCCTGCTGCCTGTTTTTTTCAAGCGTTATTGCGCGCTGCACTGCCTGCAGCCTTTGTAATCGTTCCGTTTTGATGTCTTTATCAAGCTGCCCGGGGTAATCCGAGGCGCGTGTAAAGGGACGCGGCGTGTATATAAAGGAAAACAGGGTATCAAACCGCACCTCACGGATAAGGGACAGGGTCTCGTTAAAATCCTGCTCTGTCTCTCCCGGAAATCCCACAATGACATCCGCCGAAAGGGCAATTTCCGGGACCCTCTTCCGCAATTTTATAATTTTCTCCAGATATTCCCCGCGCGTGTACCCCCGCCCCATAAGTTTCAGGATTCGATCGGAACCAGACTGAAACGGGAGATGGATGGATTCACAGAGGGTCTCTAATCTTCCAAAAAGATTCATCGTGTCATCACCCAGGCTTGCGGGTTGCGAGGTTATAAAACGAACACGCCGTAACCCCTTAATTGCGTTTATCTTATTCAACAGGTCATGAAAAGTCAAATCATGCGGCCTGTCCAGGCCATAACGATTCACATTCTGCCCCAAGAGGCTTATCTCTAAAACCCCCTTTGCCGCAAGCCCTTCAATCTCGCTTATAATCTCAGCAGAGGGGCGGCTTCTTTCCCGCCCCCTGACAAAGGGAACAATACAGTAGCTACAGAAATTGTCACACCCCTGCATAATCGTAACGAACGCGCTGCAAGTCGTTTGTATAAGTGGTTCCCGGAATATTTCAAGGGATTCCTTCGCGTCAACAAAATTCACGTCGACCAGATTTTTGTGATCCCGCATAACATCGTCAAGAATATCACCAATACGATGCAGTTTCTGTGTCCCCAGGACAAACTTTATCTCATCATTTTTTTCCAATAGTTCCGAGCCATACTGTTGCGCGACGCAGCCCATAACCCCGATCATCTTTCCCATGGGCGCAAGTCTCCCCACAAGCGAGAGAACCTTTTTTTCAGGTTTTTCCCGGACGCTGCAGGTATTTATAAGGATAAGATCTGCCTCCTCAGGCGTATCCACGTGATCATGCCCTTTCCGGGCAAGCAATGCCGCCACTTTACGGGATTCGTTTACATTCATCTGACAGCCAAAGGTTTTAATATAAAATTTCATACTCGCTTTTGCCTGAAACACAAAGGCCCCGTATCGTTCATCACGGGGCCTTTGTGTCTTGCGGTTTTTAAATCCGTTTTTAGCGAACGGTAAATTTTCCGTCCAGTTTTTTCATCTTCTCCACAATTCCGCCATACTCGAGCTCACCATACGGGAGCATGGCAAGTCCGGAAAATCCCTGCTGACGAATCTCTGTCGCCTTGCGGGAAACGTTTGTCCGGACATAATCCCAGTAGGGATGATCGAAGGCATCCGCGGGTTCTGTCAGCAAACCATTATGGACACAATAAGCACTGCTGGATACAACAGGGGGCCCGTCAAAGTAAGATATTGTGGAATTCCTCTTAACCGGCATCAGGGGACCGGTGTGGCTTCCGCGCATAAAACCGGCGACATAATGGCCGATATTAAAAGGCGAAAGAACCTCACCTGTTGCCGGAAAAGCACCCTGTACCCTTACCAGCATAACCGGATCATCTTTTCCGGTATATTTACCCGCAATATTGTGGAGGCGGGTGGTGCTGACCGTCGCTGCGATATCTCCGGTTCCCCGGGAATAAACCGATTCAACAACAAACCTCTGATTGTCCCTGAGCAGTGCGGCAATATCATAGAGGTCTTCCGGGGCATTGAGTTCGATAATCCTGTCCCCTTCTGTGTAGGCAACGTCCATAATAACAAACTTGAATCCATCCTTCATGGCGGGGCTCAACATCAGGCCCGCGTTATGCATGGGGGATGTAAAGGCCAGAAAGAGCGGGAGGTTATAGGCGCCGGGATCCGTTTTATCCGCGGCAAAAAACAGAAAAGGTTCGTTGGGTCGCTCTTCAAATTCCATCTCGGCAACGGCCGGGCCCATGCCCTTAACATTCCCTGAAAAGGAATCTTTCAGGAGGTCCTGCCCCGCGCCGTAGAGGCCCTGTTTTTTGGCAACCTCTGTCCCGGCAATAAAGGCATCCCAGGCAAGCTTATGAATTTCCTCGTTTCCTTTTCCTTTGGTGTGTGTCATAAGGATGGCAACATCATCACCCGTATGGCTGATATTAAAATCGAGAAGCAGTCCCTTTTCAAGGCCATTCTTCTTTACATAGCTTTCAACCTCCGCGATAAGTTGTCTACTCGGGACAATGTGCCCCCCAATACTTCCAATATCCGCTTTAATAACAGCAAGTGTTGTTTTCATGCTTCCTCCTTTTTTAAATTTCCCATTCTTTTAATGTTTCGATGGCATCGTAACCCGTCAGATCCAGACGTAACGGCGTTACGGATATCATTTTGCGGTTTACCGCATCAAAATCACTCCCCGGAACATCCCGGTACCCAAGCTGGTCACCTCCAATCCAGTAATACTTTTTCCCCCGCGGGTCCACCTTTTCCACAATGGCATCCCCATAAATCCGTTTTCCCTGGCAGGTTATTTCAACACCCTTTATCTCCTGTTCTGCCAGATTAGGAACATTTACGTTCAAAAGGGTATTGTCCGGAAGACCGTGTTTCAAAACTTGCTCAACCAGCCTCTTCGCAAAAGCGGCAGCTGCCTCAAATTTAAAATTTTTTCGTGTAACCAGAGACACGGCAATCGAAGGAATTCCTATCAAGGTCCCCTCAATGGCGGCTGAAACCGTCCCGGAATAGGTCACATCGTCTCCCAGATTTTCCCCCTTGTTAATGCCGGCAACCAATATTCTCGGTTTTCCCTTCAGGATGCCATTAATACTCAGATTTACGCAATCAGCAGGGGTTCCGTCAACACTGAAGCACCGATGGGCGACCTCCTCAACACGTAGCGGACGGTGCAGGGTAATAGCATGGCTTGTCGTACTCTGTTCCCGGTCCGGCGCCACAACGGTAACCCTGCCAAGTGATGACAAGGCATCTTTGAGCGCTGTAAGGCCTTCAGATTGTATACCGTCATCATTTGTGATTAGAATATCTGTGCCCTGCATTTTTTTTGCTTGATCAAAACGAAAGAGTCTGGTCGGGGCGAGAGGATTTGAACCTCCGACCACCTGAACCCCATTCAGGTACGCTACCAGACTGCGCTACGCCCCGCTCATCTAATCTTACGACAATATTTTTTTTATTTCAATAAGTTCTTTTTTTATTCCCCGTAACTGGGCCTTAAAATTTTCCTGATAAAAATTGAAATATAGTTGCCGATCTTTCGTTTCTGCCTCCCGATCCTTTAACTTCTTTAAAATTTGCCTCGCACCCGCGATGGTATACATATCCTCATACAACAGCTTTTTTATAATCAGGAGGAGCCTCAAATCACGTTTTCTGTACAACCGCTGTTTTGAATCTTTTTTAATGGGTTTAATGGCGGAAAACTCAGTTTCCCAATATCTCAAAACGTGCGGTTTAACACCCGTAATCTGGCTTACTTCTCCTATTTTGTAATACAGTCTATCCGGAATATCCGGAAGCTCCAGCCTACTTCTTTCCATTAAGCAACCGTCTCAAGACATTGCTTGGCTTAAATGACAGAATCCGCCTGCCCGCAATTGTTATTTTCTCGCCGGTTTGTGGATTTCTGCCGCGTCTTGGAAATTTTTCCTTGACAACAAAATTGCCAAATCCGGAAATTTTAACCTTTTCTCCTTTTTCAAGGCGTTCCTTCATGATTTCAAGGACATTCTCAACAATCATCAGGGAATCTTTTTTTGAAAACCCGACACGCATGTAAACACTGTTCACCAAATCCATCTTCGTCATAATGCCTCTCCTCCCCCCCTAACGGAGTTCAATGTCCCCTTCCTTTAACAAATAAGATGCCAATTGCCTGTGAATCTTATCTACATCCTTATCCCTCAGCGTTTTTTTAGCCGCCTGATAGGTTAGCCTGAAGGCAACACTCTTTTTCCCTTCCGGAATTTCCTTGCCTTCGTATATATCAAATAATTCAACCTCTTTCAAATATTTATTTTGAAACCTGTAAATTTTTTCCAAAATTTCATCCACGGGGCTGTTAATATCAACAATAACAGCCAAATCCCTTTCAATTTCAGGAAATTTTGATATCTCCTCAATATCCCGCAACGGCACCGCATGATGATTTAATATCTCGATATCAAGTTCAAAATAATATATATTTTCAGTCAGTTTCAAGGAATTTATAATAACCGGATTAAGTTTTCCAAAAACCCCGGCCACATCATCTTCTACACGAATTTCCGCGCAGACCCCCGGATGGAAATAAGAAGGGACAAGCTCGGGCCGCGTAAACCGCGTTTCTGATACCGCCAGTAATTCACAAATTCCCTCAACATCCCCCTTGATATCTAAAAAATCGAAAGGCTGGGGCCGAAAACCATAAACAAAGGGATTATTGCCCATCACAAGACCCGCTACATGATGTCTTTCCTCAGGTAACGCGGCTTTTTCTTTTGAATTATATATTCTTCTTACTTCAAATATTTTAATATCTTGTATTTTATAATTAAAGTTAT
>JANTFN010000144.1 GCA_024763435.1 Thermodesulfobacteriota bacterium
GCAATTAAAGGCGCCAAGGCCAAGGCGGGTGTTACATTTTACAAACTCCCCCCGAAGGATATGGCCTGGTTGAAAAAGAAATCTATTGCTGTTCATCAGAAATATGCCAAGGAAATTGGCCCGGAATATCTCAAGGCAGTGGAAGATTATCTGGGGTTTAAGAGATAAAAGAAAAAACGTCACCGAAAAGGGGGAGTAGGGATTTAACCGTCTTCTCACTCCCCCTTTTTGTGGAGTGCGTATGATTGAGAAAACGCTTAAAACAATTGACAGAGCGCTGACCTTCTTTGAGGATTGGACCCTGTTTACGACGACCATGGTTGCCCTGATTACTCTTTTTATTGAAGTTGTGCTTCGATATGGGTTCAATAAATCTCTCGGGTGGCCTGAGGAGCTTGTCCGGGAGGTTATCATGTATACGACCTTTATCGGGTGTTCTGCGGCCGTTAAAAACAGGTCCATGGTTGTCATTGATGCCCTGCCCCAGGTTGTGCCGAGGCTGAAGCGGCCGCTGACCTTTGTAAGTCACGCGTTTACGCTTTTCTTTTCGGTCTTTATCTTTTATTATGGGTGGCTGAACGCGGCCATGCAGGTCAGAACGCATCAGAAGACTATCATTCTGGAAATTCCTATCGTTTTCCTTTTTGCCTTTCTCCCCATGATGGGAGCGGGGATGTTTTTACGAACCCTGCATGTCATCTGGGAAGATCTTCACCCCGCGGTTGAAGAAACGAAACCCGAAAAACAAACAGATAAGTAAAGGAGAAGGGGAGCAAATATGGAGCAAGGTTATCTGATTATTGTTTTTCTTCTTCTCGGAATGATGGCGGCAACGGTTCCCGTTTTCATGAGCCTGTTTTTTGCGGGTGTTCTCGGCATCTTTTTCTTCAGCAATTATCCCATGATGCTTGTTGTGCAATCTTTCTTCCGGAGTATGGATAAGTTTGCGTTGGTGGTGGTTCTTTTCTTTATTTTATGCGGGAACATCATGACCGCCGGCTCTATCGTTAAAAAATTGATTAAAGTGGCAAACGCGGTTGTCGGGTTTTTGCCCGGCGGGTTGGCCATGGCCGGAACGATTGCCTGCGGCCTGTTTGGTGCTATCTCCGGATCGACGGTGGCGACTGTTGTGGCTATCGGGGGCTTCATGATTCCGGCCCTGATAGAAAACGGATATGAAGAAAAATTCAGTTTGGGAGTTATGACAAGCGCGCCGGTTCTGGGGATTATTATCCCCCCGAGTATCTCCATGATCCTGTATTCCATGGTCACCAATGTGTCCCTGGAGGGGCTGTTTCTGACAGGATTTATCCCCGGTATTATGGTTATCATCGGATTTTCCCTCTATTCATACTTTCACGCGAAAACCAAACATTATGTGACGCAGCCGGTTCCTACCTTCAAAGAACTTGTCGCCGTTTTCAGGGAAGGATTCTGGTCTTTGATGTTACCCGTTGTGATTTTCGGCGGGATTTACTCCGGGGCATTTACCGCGAATGAAGCGGCGGTTGTTGCAAGTGTTTACGCCTTTATCGTAGAAATTTTTATCCATAAAGACATGAAATTTCAGGATGTAAAAAAGGTAGTGGTTTCATCCGCCGTTACGTCCGCAACGCTTCTTATCATTGTGGCCGGTGCGACGACCTTTGGCCGTTACCTTACACTTCAAAATATCCCTGCGCAATTGGCTGACGCGGTAACGGCACATATCCATTCCCCCTGGGTTTTCCTGCTGGCCGTAAACATCATGCTGCTGGTTGTCGGAATGTTCATGGATGTTATATCAGCAACGCTTCTCCTGACCCCTGTTTTTATTCCGATGCTCTATGCTTTTAACATTGATCTGATGCATTTCGGGTTGCTTATGACCGTGAACCTCGGTATCGGGTATATCACGCCACCACTCGGGGTAAGTCTGTATATTACGGGTGCGATGACCAATCGAAATTTAATTTACGTGAGTAAATCAGTCCTCCCATTTATTTTTATACAGCTCGTTATCCTTGCCATTCTCTCGTATATTCCGGCGCTTGTGCTGTATCTCCCGAAGGTCATGGGTTATATACAATAACAAAAGTGATGTCTTTTCATGGGGGCATTCAATCATGTGTTTAGACAAATAGAGGAGACTTAAAAATGGCAACAAAGGTTTTACTCCCTGTCGATGGGTTGAGAAATTCTGTAGCGGCTGAAGACTACGCCCTTGAGTTGACGCAGAAAATGTCCCTTGAAGTAACCCTGCTTAATGTATTTAGAGATAAAAATATCAAGGACCACGGTCTGAATCAGGCCTTGCAGGAATCTATCCGCGAGGCCCATAAGAAAACCATTGATAAAGTCCTGAATGATGTAAGACTGAAGTTTGAGCAAAAAAACGTTCCGGTTGAGAAAGTTGTCCTCTCCGGAGATCCGGGTGAGGTCATTTGCCGCTATGCCAGGGAAAAAGAATTTGATATGATTATTATTGCCGCGAGCGGCTTCACGGAATTTCAGGACTGGTTTATGGGTAGTGTAACCAATTATGTCCTCTATCGTTGCGGTTGCCCGGTCACCCTCGTTAAGCCCTACCAGCCGGGAATAAACAAATAGGACTAAGGACTGAGTGCTGAGGACGGAGTAAAACACTATGGGGTTGAATTAGCTGGCGTATAATCCTGGCTTTTCAACCCAAAGGGCGCAAGGCGCAAATACATCATTGCCCTTAGTTTTTGCCTGTCTCACTAATTTCCCATTTTGTTAACTAACCACCCCTGTGTTTCTACAACCCTACTGTTTCTTAGAGATTTGTTGAGCCCTGCTGCTTTTCTTAGTGTTTTACTCAGTCCTCAGTCCTTTCCCCTCAGTCCTTTGTTTTCACACATGGACTTTTTACTTGTTTTCTGGTAAAGCATCCTTCGCGAACAGCGGGATGGGGGAACAAGCGTGAATAAAAAAGAAAGAGCGGACAGCTTTGATGTCCTGGTGATAGGTGCGGGACATGCCGGCTGTGAGGCGGCGCTGTGTACGGCGCGTCTCGGTAAAAGAACGCTCCTGCTGACAAGTAATATTGACCGAATTGGTCATACGTCCTGCAATCCGGCCATGGGAGGGTTGGCAAAGGGCCAGTTGATGAAGGAAATCGACGCCCTTGGCGGTGAGATCGCGCGTGTAACAGACCAGGCCGGCATCCAGTTCAGAATTTTGAATACCCGAAAGGGACCCGCGGTTCGCTCGTCCCGCGCCCAGATTGACCGTCAGATTTACCGGGACATCATGCGTGATGTTATTATGGCACAGAAGGGCCTGCGGGTTAAAGAGGCCATGGCCACCCGTCTCCTGTCTGAAGAGGGTGAGATTCGGGGAGTTGAAACCCGTATCGGGGAACGTTTTTACGCAAAGCGGGTCATCATAACAGCCGGAACATTTCTTAACGGACTTGTGCATATTGGCCTGACGCACTTTGGTGCCGGGCGTCTCGGGGATTTTCCCGCCATCGGTCTTTCGGAATCGTTACAGGCCCATGGCCTGCGTCTTGGCCGTCTCAAGACAGGGACAACCCCGCGTCTTGACAAACGATCGATTGATTACGCTTCACTGGGTAAACAGCCGGGAGACACGCCCCCACGCCCCTTTTCGTTCAACAGCCCGGGGATTGAACTTCCTCAGGTCCCCTGCCATATCACGTATACCCATGGCCGAACCCACGATATTATCCGATCCGGCTTGGATAGGTCGCCTCTCTATCAAGGTGTTATTGTCGGTGTCGGGCCGCGCTACTGCCCCTCCATCGAGGACAAGATTGTCCGATTCCCCGACAGAGAGCGGCATCAGGTTTTTCTCGAACCGGAAGGCCTGAACTCCATGGAGGTTTACCCGAACGGCCTGCCCACCTCTCTGCCCATCGATACCCAGATTGACATGCTGCACAGTATTCCCGGGCTTGAACGGGTTGAGATTATCCGGCCGGGGTATGCCATTGAGTATGATTTCGTTGACCCGACGGAACTTACCCCAGCCCTGGAGGCCAAAAAGGTCAGGGGGCTCTATCTCGCGGGGCAGATAAACGGAACATCGGGATATGAAGAGGCGGCTGCGCAGGGTCTTATCGCCGGCATTAACGCGAGCCTTTCGCTTGATGGGGCTGATCCGTTTATTCTCTCACGATCCGAGGCCTATATAGGGGTCCTGATTGACGACCTGGTAACCAAAGGGACGGAAGAACCCTACAGGATGTTCACATCCCGAGCGGAGTTCAGGCTTTTCCTGCGTGAGGATAACGCAGACCTGCGTCTGATGGAAAAAGGAAGGTGCCTGGGCCTTGTGGGGGAAGCTGCCTACCGGAAATTCGTCTCAAAAAAAAGGGACATCGATGAAATCATGACCCTGCTCCATGCCACCAAGGTAACCCCTACGTCCGGTGTTCTGGACTGGTTAAACCGGTCTGGAACCGCCCCTTTGTCTCACCCGGTTTATGCCCATGAACTGTTAAAACGGCCGGAGGTCAAGATTGATGATTTGGCGTATTTTTGCCCGGCCCTCAAACAATTCAACGGTGAAGCCCTGGAACAGGCGCAGATTCAGATAAAATATGCCGGATATCTCAAGCGCCAGCAGGAGGAGATCGCCCGTTTTGAAGAAATGGAATCGATTTCCATCCCCGGAGATATCGATTACACGGCAATTCCGGGGCTTTCGAGAGAGATCCAGGAAAAACTGATCAAGGTTTCTCCCACCTCTCTCGGGCAGGTTTCCAGAATTTCAGGTGTTACACCCGCGGCCCTCTCCATCCTTATGATGGTCATAAAGAAG
This sequence comes from Thermodesulfobacteriota bacterium, assembly GCA_024763435.1. Taxonomy (GTDB): domain Bacteria; phylum Desulfobacterota; class S145-22; order S145-22; family S145-22; genus JANTFN01. The sequence continues at coordinate 4,789 of JANTFN010000144.1, forward strand.
GGCCTTCATAAATCCACGGCCACCGCATCACAAACCCCATAGAGATCTTTGTGACTGTTTCGATTGATACTTTTAATTACGCATTACCCGATTCTTTTATCGCTCAGCACCCCCGTCCGGGACGGGAGGAAGACAGGCTGCTTCGGATTGAAAGGGGCCGTGGTACGATAAGCCACCACAGGTTTCTGGATCTGCCGGACTTTCTGAGGCGGGGAGACTGTGTTGTGGTTAATGATACCCGTGTGATTCCCTCGAGGATAAAGGGGCGAAAACAAACCGGAGGTGCGGTGGAACTTCTGCTTCTCCATAAACTGGATCAGGAAAGCAGGCAATGGCACTGCATGGCAAAACGAACCAACCGAATGAAGCCCGGCATGGCCTTTACCTTTGATAAGGGCCTTTCCGGAGAGGTTGTGGCCGTTTATGAAGGGGGCACCCTTGATATCCTGTTTTCGC
>JANTFN010000145.1 GCA_024763435.1 Thermodesulfobacteriota bacterium
GGCGGCAAGCGCGGTGACGGGAGAAATTACACATCCGGAAAAAGTTATGAAAAGGTAGAAGGCAGAAGGTAGAAGGGGTGATTAACCTCTTTTTTATAGAAACCTGGAAAGTATGAAGAAACGCGAAAGAAGGAAGACACGATGAATATCAGTGGAAGAGTTTGGGTTTTTGGAGATGATGTGGATACGGATCAGATTATTCCAGCGAGGTATCTGACAAGTTCCGACGCGGCCACCCTCGCCGCTCATTGTATGGAAGACGCGGATCCCGCGTTTCCCCTGAAGGTTCAGGAAGGCGATATTATTGTCGCGGGGAGGAATTTCGGAAGCGGTTCTTCCCGGGAGCACGCGCCCATTGCTATCAAGGGGGCAGGTGTGGCCTGCGTTATCGCGGACAGCTTTGCCCGAATTTTTTACAGGAATGCCTTTAACATGGGGCTGCCAATCTTTGTCTGTGAGGGGTTCAGCCAGGAGGTTAAAGAGGGGGACGTCATTCATGTGGACGGGGACGCGGGTGAAATTCGTATTGACGGAAAGCCGGCGTGTTATACGGTATCTCCCATTCCGCCTTTTATGCAGGAATTGATTGAGGCGGGCGGGCTGATGGCCTACACCCAAAAGGAGCTTGCCGCTCAGTCTTGAAAATCAAGACCCGGGTTTTGAAAGTATCAGGGAGAAATAAAAGGAAAGGAGCGTAATGGGATGGAGAGAAGATTTAATGTCGCGGTAGCGGGCGCCACGGGCGCTGTGGGAAATATGATGGTGCAGGTGCTGGAAGAACGGAATTTTCCCGTCAACAAACTTAAACTCCTGGCCTCGGAGAGAAGCGAGGGAAAGGCCCTGCAGTTTCACGGCAAGTCTCACCGGGTTGAGGTTTTAACGCCTGAATCATTTGAAGATGTTGATGTGGCCCTCTTCTCCGCGGGGGGGTCCGTGAGCCTTGAATTCGCGCCAGCGGCCGCGGATAGCGGGGCGGTTGTCGTAGATAATTCGAGTGCTTTTCGTATGGACCCTGAAATCCCCCTCGTAGTTCCGGAGGTCAATCCTCACCATATTGCCGCTTACAAAAACCGGGGTATTATCGCGAATCCTAATTGTTCCACCATTCAGATGGTGGTGGCACTGAAGCCTATCTATGACGCGGCAGGCATTGAACGAATCGTGGTTTCCACCTATCAGGCGGTGTCCGGAACGGGAAAGCGGGCGATTCAGGAGCTTCAGGACCAGTCTATCGCTATTTTTAATATGAAGGAGATAAAAACGGACGTTTATCCTTATCAAATAGCCTTTAACTGTTTGCCGCATATTGATGTTTTTTTAGATAACGGCTACACGAAGGAAGAAATGAAGATGGTAAACGAGACGCGGAAGATTTTCGAAGACAACACCATCCGCGTAACCGCGACCACGGTACGTGTTCCCGTCTTTTACGGGCATTCCGAGGCTGTAAACGTGGAAACCAAGAAAAAAATTTCAGTGGAAGAGGTCAGGACGCTGCTTTCAAAGGCACCAGGCGTCGTGGTCGTGGATGACCCTGAAAATATTCAATACCCTCTCGCTATAGAATCAGCAGGCAGGGATGAAACCTTCGTGGGGCGTATTCGCGAGGATGAGTCCATCGAAAAGGGAATCAATCTGTGGGTGGTGGCGGATAACATCCGAAAGGGTGCGGCTACCAACGCCGTCCAGATTGCCGAGATTCTTGTGCGGGATTATTTTTGATGATAAGGGTTGAAAATAGAGAGAGCCTGAAATTTTACTGCGTATAACGAAATGATAAAAAAAATTCCTTCCGCCAGCCTCAGGCTTGGCATGTTCGTTGACCATATCGACAGAGAATGGTTGAAAAATCCATTCTTGAAAAAGCAGTTTAAGCTTGTTTCAGACAACCAGTTAAAGAAATTTTTTGACTATCAGATAGAAGAAGTCTATATCGACACCGCGAAAGGCCTTGACGTTATTCAACCGGTCAGCCCTTCCGAGGAAAAAGCAACAGCAGCCTCAATTCCGCGGGAAGAAAAGGCTGGAATTGAAGCGGATCCCCCAGCGGAAAATTTAGGCAGATCCAAAAAAGTAGAGAAACTTTACAAAAATTCCTATCAGGCAACGCACCGCTTGATGAACGATGTTCGCCTGGGGAAACTCGTGGATGCCAAAGAGGTTTCCAGGACGGTTGAGAACCTCGTAGAGCAGATTTTTGATGATCAGGAGGCCCTTGTCGGGTTAAGTAAGCTCCAGGACTATGATGACTATACCTATACCCACTCTCTGAATGTCTGTATTTTCTGCCTTGCTATTGGAAAGGCTCTTGGGTATTCGAAAGAAAGGCTTGCCGTATTAGGGGAAGGGGCCCTCATTCATGATTTTGGAAAGATGCTTGTTCCTTTGGAGGTTTTAAATAAACCTGGAAAATTGACTGATTCAGAATTTAAAATTATGAAGGAGCATGTCATTCGGGGGGTTGCCTATATTAAGGAAATTCCCGGTATTTCTCCGGATGCCATCCAGGTTGCGAAGGAACATCACGAACGCTTCAGCGGTAAAGGCTATCCCCTGGGCCTCAAAGAGAATTCAATTTCTGAATTCGGAAGAATTGCCGCCGTGGTGGATGTGTATGACGCCATAACCTCTGACCGTGTTTACCATCGCGGCATGATTCCTACCCGGGCCCTCCAGAAGATTTATGAGTGGCGGTATCATGATTTTGACCCGGTTCTTGTTGAGATGTTCATTAAAATTGTGGGTATTTATCCCCTGGGAAGCCTTGTGATGTTGAGCGATGGGTGTGTTGGTATGGTTGTCGAGGGGAACATCCATAACTCTCTGCGTCCCAGGATACTGCTGCTTTTTGACAAGGGCGGCGATCCCCTGGCAGAACCGGAGATACTTAACCTTGCCCAGAATTCTTCACTGAAGATTCTGCATAATGTTGAACCGGAAACGCTGGAACTTGATCTCAAAAAGACCTGGAACAAATACCTGTGATATCAGATGAATATTTTTCAGCGCGTTTTACTTTTCAGAAAAATTACAAAACGAGCTGTCCCGCGCCTCTTGCCCATTTTCTCACTTAACGGATAAGAATCTATCTAAAGTTTATTCAGGATATCCCGTTGTCTGCGGACCCTTTTGGGGGGTTTTTTCGCCGTGCCTCTTTTATGGCCGGGATAGCGAGCAGTGTCATCCTCTTCTTCTTTGAACCCCTGACCCTTGTATAATTCATAGAGGGCGTTATCGATTTTTGCATCGAAGGTTTCTGAGCGCACACATACGCAATCAGTGGACCTCAATCGGTCATGAATTCCCCGATCGGAGGTTACGACCACGATTTCCTTGCCTTTCTGTTTCGCGAGGGAGACAATAAAATCATCCGCTGTTTGCCCCTGATGCGAGAAGAGAATCCTGATGCCCATTCGATTCTCCCGCGTAGTGGAAAGATGATAAAATCCCGTTCCGTCAAAAACAACAACGATAGGAAAACGGCGGATTTTTCGATATTCATACAAACGACTGATCAACGCCTCGCGACCTTCCGCAATATCCTCCCGGTCGATAGACGCTAACTCAGGCGTGTTTCGTATGAGGTTATACCCGTCAATAATTAAGGTCGGCGGCATGCCTATTCATCGATGTAGGAGCGCCAGCGGGCGTATTCTCCCTTGCCCCATTCGCCTTTTCCCTTGACGACGTCAAAAAAGGCGGATTGAATCCGAAGGGTAATATCTCCGGCGGAGCCTTTTCCGATGGTCCGGTCATCTACCTCGCGAATCGGGGTTACCTCCGCCGCGGTACCGGTAAAAAAGGCCTCATCCGCCGTGTAAAGCTCGTCCCGCGTAAAGCGCTGTTCTACCACGTTGAGCCCCAGATCGCCCGCGAGGGTCATAATGGAATCACGCGTTATCCCCGGCAGGATAGAAGTCAAAGGCGGTGTTTTGAGCGTGTTGCCCTCGACGATAAAGATATTTTCACCGGATGCCTCGCAGACATATCCCTCCGTGTCAAGCAACAGGGATTCGTCATAACCGGCTCGTACCGCCTCACGTTTGGCAAGGATAGAGTTGACGTAATTTCCGCAGATCTTTGCCTTGGTCATGCTGATATTGACGTGGTGACGCGTGTAGGAAGATATTTTTACACGAATACCCTTTGTCAGCCCCTCTTCCCCAAGATAGGCACCCCACGGCCAGGTGACGATGAAGAGATGCACAGGATTGTCCTGGGGGTGCACGCCCATTACACCCTCACCGATAATAGCAACGGGGCGGATATAACCTTCTTTCAGGCCATTGGCGTTTAAGGTATCTTTGATCCCCTGCTCGATTTCCTCCACGGAGAAAGGGATGTCCATCTCGCCAATCTTGGCGGAATTGCGCAGTCGGACAACATGTTCCCGTAATCGAAAGACGGCTGAGCGGCCATCTTCACACGCATAACAGCGTATACCCTCAAAAACACCCAGCCCATAATGAATGGTGTGCGTCAGGATATGGACGTTGGCGTCATCCCAGGCAATAAGGTTCCCATTTTTCCATATTTTTTCTGCCTTTTGTACCATAACAGCCTCCCTTCGATTCTTTTTATCTATCTAATATAAACAATTCGCGCCTGAATTGCAATGTTTAAAAGACATCGTTTTTGGACCGGGGGATATTGCGTTGCAGAGACGCTCAAATCTGTTGGTCCGGTGATGACGTCGTGTAACCGCAATGTAAAGGGTCAGTTTGTATGTTTCTCCCCTGGTTGATTCATTCAATATTTACTTCGATCGGAAAAGATGATAGAAAAAAACATGGGATGCTTAAATCACAAGATAAGTAAAAAACTTTGATTTAACCCTTATGAGTATCCTTTTAAACCCCGGTCAATTCGATGTTTCATGCGGCAATCATAAATTGAGCCCGCGTTACTTTAAAACAAATTCTGAATCCGGAAAACACTGAATGGCATTTGAAAAAAAAGTTATTTTCCTGTCCAGCCTCACTATTTTTTTATCCCTGCTGGATGTCAATATTGTTCTTGTTTCATATCCGACAATGGCTGAATTTTTTTAGTCCATCATAGAAACCCTTGCCCTTTGGGCAAGGTCAGAGTTCAGTGGCTTTGCCATCTGAACGACTCATTTGTTATATCCGAGGCAGAGTTGTCCTC
>JANTFN010000146.1 GCA_024763435.1 Thermodesulfobacteriota bacterium
CGGGGTTTGATCTGTACTGAACGATAAGAGTATAGCGAATTTTTTCAAATAAAAAAAGTTATTTTTAAGGTAAACTGCGCTAAAAAAGGGGGCTGTTGAACCAGCCCCCTTTCTCTTTAAATACCGGGTGATTGATTGTTAGAACAATCCTGTAACCTTCCCTGTTTCTGTGTCAACATCCACGCGCCGGTAAGCGGGGTCCGAGGCGGTCCCAGGCATCAGGCTGATGGTGCCTGCCACGGGGCAGAGAAATTTCGCGCCCGAGTAAACCAGGACGTCTCGAATCGGAAGTGTCCATCCCTTAGGGGCACCCTTCAAGGTTGGATCATGACTCAAGCTCAGGTGTGTTTTAACCATCATGGTTGCAAAGTCTTTAAATGCCGGGTCAGATTCAAGCTTTTTGGCTTTAGCCTCCGCTTCCGGAGTCCAGGACGCACCGTCCGCACCATAAACATTTTTGGCGATGGTATCCACACGTTCTCTCAAAGGCATCTCAAGGGGATAGAGAAATTTGAAATCGGTCTCTTCGTTTGCTGCATCCTTGACGGCATCGGCAAGTTCCAGGGCCCCATCACCGCCATTCAGCCAGTGTGTGGAAACAGCGCATCGCGCTCCTGCCTGCTCTGCGTAACGCTTCACCATATCAATTTCTTCCTGCGTATCCGTATGGAAACTATTGATACAAACAACCGGCTTAATACCTGACTGTTTGACAATGTTGATATGATGGAGCAGGTTAACCATGCCCTTTTCAAGAAGTCCAAGATTTTGTTCCGTGTAGGCGGAATCGAGGGGACGCCCGGGAACAACTTTCGGACCGCCGCCGTGCATTTTCAGGGCACGAATGGTCGCTGTCAGGACGGAAACGTTCGGTTTGAGGCCGCTGAAACGAGATTTAACATTCCAGAACTTTTCAAAACCGATATCGCATCCAAAGCCGCTTTCTGTAACATGATAATCAAACATTTTCAGACCAATTCGGTCTCCGATAATAGAAGACTGCCCCACGGCAATATTGGCAAACGGGCCGGCGTGAACCATCACAGGCTGGCCTTCAACGGTCTGGAGCAGGGTGGGGTTGATCGTATTCCGCATCCACGCGCACATGGCGCCGGCGACATCAAGGTCGCCTGTTGTGACAGGATGCCCGTTTTTATCATAAGCAACAGTAATATTTCCCAGTTTTTCTCTCAGGTCCGGGAGGTCCCTGACCATGGCGAGAATGGCCATGAGCTCCGAGCTGACCGCGATGGCAAAGTGGGATTCCATCATAAACCCATCCATCTTGCCGCCGATTCCGATCACGATATTTCTCAAGGCCTGGGCGCAAAAATCGATAATCCAGCGCATCTCAATATTCCTGGGGTCAATATTGAGGCGTTTGAGATTTTTTTGGGCCAGAATTTCGTCTGTGTAATTGAATTCATGCTGCATCCTGGAGGTAAGGGCTACCATCGCGAGGTTGTGGGCATTCATAATATCATTGATATCACCCGTAAGCCCCATGGAAAACTCAGTCAACGGAATGGCCTGGGCGTTTCCGCCACCCGCGGCGCTTCCCTTGATATTCATGGTCGGGCCGCCGGAAGGCTGGCGAATACAGCCGCCTACATTTTCCCCGCGTTTTCCCAGGCCTTCAATCAGGCCCATGCTTGTCGTTGTTTTTCCCTCGCCGAGCGGGGTAGGGGTGATCGCGGTTACTTCGATATACTTGCCATCGGGACGATCCTTTAAACGATCAATGATTTTCATAAAATCAAGTTTTCCGATTCTTCCGTAAGGCATCATTTCGTCTTTTTCAAGACCAAGTTCTTCCTGAAGCTGCCACATGGATTTCATGTTTTTTTCTGCGGCTTCTGAAATTTCCCAGTCTGCCATTTTTGTTGCGTCATACGCCATAACTTTCCTCCTTAAGGTTAGTGATTTGTTGTTTCAGTTCCTCGTATATTTTGTATTTTAATCCTCCTTTCAATGTAGTATTTTTCTCTGAATTTGAGATGATTTTTTAGTGTCAAGAAACTTTATAAATTATAATTTTAGCCTTATTAATTCAAATTAGCACGCTCCATTTTAACACATCTGTCTACTCTGGTTTAATTCCTTCTTATAAAATATTAGTGAGTGACCTAACATGGTTTTAATTACCTGTCAAGCATTTCCTGTTTTCAGGGGTTCATTTTTGGGTCTTTAGCCCTGTTTCTGGTTTTTTTGGGTTTTTTCAATCTTCAATTTTTTATCTTCTGGATCTTCTGCCTGTTTTTACTTGAAACTTTGTTTTATATAGGTTATAGAACTGCTGTAGTTCATGACATACGTTGATGCTGATATGGAGACAAAAGTGGACGAACGCCCTTTCAGGCTTGCCTATACATTTGAAGATGTTCTGCTGTTACCGAAAGAATCTCACGTGCTGCCGGCTGAAACAGATACCCGAACAAAATTTTCACGAAATATTCCCCTGAATACCCCGCTTTGCAGTGCCGCTATGGATACAGTGACAGAAGCGAGGACGGCCATCGCGATTGCCCGCGAGGGGGGGATCGGGGTAATTCATAAAAACATGACAGTAGAGCGTCAGGCATTACAGGTCGATCAGGTTAAGAAATCTGAGAGTGGCATGATCGTGGATCCGATAACGATGCATCCGGATCAGACTATCTCGAAGGCGCTGGAAGTTATGCGCCGGTATCGTATTTCCGGGGTGCCTGTTATTAAAGAAGGCAAACTTGTGGGTATCCTGACAAACAGGGATTTACGTTTTGAAACACGGATGGAGGCGAAAATCTCGTCCGTTATGACAAAAGAAAACCTGATTACCGTCCCGGTCGGAACAACGCTGGAAGAGGCAAAGCGGATACTCCATGAAAACCGAATAGAAAAACTCCTTGTTGTGGATGAAAAACAGCGGCTTAAGGGTTTAATTACGATTAAAGATATTGAAAAGATGAGGAAATATCCCTATTCATGCAAGGATACCCTGGGACGATTGCGGGTGGCGGCAGCCCTCGGTGTGGCCCCCGGCTGGGAAGAGAGGGCCCTTGCCCTGATTGAAAAAGGGGTAGATGCCCTTGTTGTGGATACCGCGCACGGCCATACCGCTAAGGTTATGAATACTGTCAGGGAATTAAAATCGAGAAACCTGGTATGTGATATCGTAGCGGGAAACGTGGCAACAAAACAGGGGGCCAGGGCATTGATAGATATGGGCGTGGATGCCGTTAAGGTAGGCGTGGGGCCAGGCTCTATCTGCACCACGCGGGTTATTGCCGGGATTGGTGTGCCACAGATTACAGCGGTGCTGGAAACAGCTTCGGTTTGTCGGGATGCGCATGTCCCGCTGATAGCGGATGGGGGTATTAAATTTTCCGGGGATATTACCAAGGCGTTGGCCGCGGGCGCGGACAGCGTGATGATAGGAAATCTTTTCGCGGGAACGGATGAATCTCCAGGGGAAATTGTTTTGTATCAGGGTAGGAGCTATAAGGTTTACCGGGGAATGGGGTCTCTCGAAGCCATGAAGGCGGGGAGCAGGGATCGCTATTTTCAGGAGGATATTGAATCGGAATCCAAACTGGTTCCGGAAGGGATTGTTGGGCGTGTTCCTTATAAAGGGATGCTATCCAGTGTTATCCGGCAGCTTGTTGGCGGCGTGAAATCCGGGATGGGCTACCTGGGCGCAAAAACCCTTAAAGAGCTGAGACAAAAAGCGGAATTTATTCAGATTTCTCAGGCTGGATTGCGAGAGAGCCATGTCCATGATGTTATTATTACTAAAGAAGCGCCAAATTATCGTTTAGAGTGAGGCCATGAAAGGTATTATAAGTTATAAAAAATATTTTATAATTTTTATCCTGACAGCCCTCTGTAGTTCCCTCCCTTTTACATCCGCAGCTAATTTATTTGCTTCAGCCCCGCCCTCTTATAACGACATTAAACCCTTTTTTTCGGGTTTTCTCCAGGCATGCGCACAAGGTGATCAGGAGAAGGCTGTAAGGGCCGTCAAGGCGATGGAGCAGTGGAAAGGAAATCATGGGCTTCTTAATGCCCCTGCTTTGTCCCGGGCACTTTTAAAGGTTTTTGAATATTCTCCCCTGTATAACACACAGTCTAAAGCCATGCGTTTGTCAATGATGGCGGAAATTTGCCGCCTCTCCCCGGATTCCCCCTCCCTGCAATGGCTGGTGTTTAAAAAACATTTAATTGCCAGACCGTTTGATATTTATCACCTTTTCAAACGTGTTGGTTATCTGTTTGGCGCGATGAAAACGAATCTAACGTGGTCCATCCCGAGGGCAGGAGAAATCCTGATTGCGCTCATACTGATGTCGTTCATGGTTTCAATTTCGTTTTCGGTAATACTGCTTATTAAGTATTTTTCCTGTCTTATTTTTTATGTTAAACGGTTTGTAAGGTTGAGCCTGAATGATTTTTTAGCGGCGCTGCTTATCATCATGGTTCTGTTTTTTCCAGTATATTTGAATATAGGGTTTGCGTGGATGCCTCTCTTCTGGATGGCCTTAATATGGCTGTTGCTTACGAAGGCCGAAAAAGGGGTTGCCGTTATTCTTCTCCTCGCGTTTATCGGGTTAAGTCTTACCTTTGGAAGCATTTCAAAGGTTTTGGTTGCTGGGATGAATCAAAAAGCTGAATTGCTGTACAGGGCTAACTATGAACAGATTGATCCGGTGAGCCATGACCGATTAAAACGTATTGCGGACAGCAAGGTGCCGGATTCTGAGGTTCTTTTTACCCTTGGGCTTTTAGCGAAACGCAGCGGGGCTTACAGCGATGCCAGGAGTTACTACCAGAGAGCCCTCAAGGCGGATGCGGGTTTTTCTGAATGCATGAATAACCTTGGCAATATCTATCTTCTCATGAAAGGGCAGCGGGCCGGCGCCGTTAAAAAGGCGCGAACCTGGTATAAAAAAGCCATTAAAACCAATCCGACAAGGGCGGAATTTTACTATAATCTGAGTAAAAGTTATCCTCTCCTCCAGGCTGAAGGAATGCAATACATTGTAAAAGCAAGGGATTACAATCCAGAACTTATCGACAGGTTGACAAAATTAACCTCCCGGAGCCCAAACCAAATCCTGGTTGATTGCGCGGTTCCTCAGGAAAGAT
>JANTFN010000147.1 GCA_024763435.1 Thermodesulfobacteriota bacterium
AGGGGCACTTCCAGGTCATCGGCAATATAATGATTGCCCTCTCCTCTTGGGGCAGGCTCCAGCAAAAGAGATACCCGCGCATAGCCGTGAACCCCCTCCATTTCCCTGTCAAAGATGCCCTCGGCACTGGTTGTTTTTGTAATCGTTTCCCGATAGACAACCTGAGGCTGCCCTACATGGACCCCCAGCCCGAATTCCTCGCTAAGCCGTCTGACAATAACATTCAGATGAAGTTCCCCCATCCCGGAAATAACAACCTGCCCGGTTTCCTCGTCTGTCCTGACCTGAAACGTGGGGTCTTCTTCCATAATTCGCTTGAGAACATCCTGGACCTTTTCCGCTTCCTGGTTTGATATTGTTTCTATCGCAATTGAAATAACGGGGTCATAGGTGCCAATTGTCTCAAGCAGGATGGGGGCTGAAATATCACACAGGGTGTTGCCCGTGGACGCCATTTTAAGCCCTATCATCCCCACAATATCACCTGCCCGGGCAACCTGTGTTCGTTTGCGCCGGTTCGCATGTATTTCCAGAATCCGCGCAACCTTTTCTCTTTTGCCGATATTCAGGTTGTAGACATCCTCCCCCACGCGGGCTTCGCCGGAGTAAAGCCTCACAAAACAAAGCTTTCTGCCCTGATCCATCATCACCTTGAATACAAGCGCCGAAAATGGCTCCGTTGTATCGGGATGTCGTATCACCGTCTGATGGGTTTCGGGATCAATCCCCGATATAGGAGGCACATCAGGGGGCGCGGGAAGGAAATCGACAATAGCGTCAAGCAGGGGCTGAATTCCCTTATTCCTGAGGGCGGAACCACACAAAACCGGGACAATCTCAAGATTCAATGTCCGCTTCCTCAGGCCTTTCATGATATCTTTTTCACTCAGCGTCCCTGTCTCGACATAGGTCTCCATCAGGGCGTCATCCGCTTCGGCAGCCAGCTCTAATAATTTCTCGCGTGAGGCGTCAACCTGCGCTACCATGGCATCGGGTATCTCGGTCTCCGCGAACGCGCTCCCCAGGGACACATCATCCCACATAAGCGCCTTACGGCGAACTAAATCTACAGCTCCCCGGAACGCACTCTCCGCGCCCATCGGCAACTGAAGTATCACAGGCGTTGTATTAAACCTTTCTCTCATCATATCAACAACCCGGTCAAAATCCGCGCCAATCCTGTCCATTTTGTTAACAAAAGCAATTCTCGGCACATGATATTTATCGGCCTGATGCCATACTGTCTCAGATTGCGGTTCCACACCTCCCACACCGCAAAACACTACAACCGCCCCATCTAAAACCCTCAGAGACCGTTCTACCTCAATCGTAAAATCCACATGCCCCGGCGTATCTATCAGGTGAATTTCATGGTCTCGCCAGTGAAAATTCGTCACCGCCGAGGTTATCGTTATTCCGCGCTCCTGTTCCTGTGCCATCCAGTCCAGGGCCGTATCACCGTCGTGGACCTCGCCCATTTTATGAATCCGCCCCGTATAGTAAAGCATGCGTTCAGACACTGTCGTCTTTCCCGCATCTATATGGGCAATAATTCCTATATTTCTTATTTTTGAAAGGCCTTTTCCCATCTTCTTTCTCTTTTAGCAAACAGCGCAAATACTCTCGTTTATAATATAGCTTGATAAAGTTGAAATGTCAAATGAATATATTTTCTTTTTGTTATTTTCTAAAATAATATTCCATCTATTTTAAATATTTTTTATAAATTAAGAAGAGAAGGGAAAGGGAGAAAGTCAAGGGACGTTTTTCTGGTAAAAACATCTCAGGCAGAGCCATCAGCCCCTGCCTTGAAGGAACTGATGGCTCGGTAAAATTTATTTCATCTTAATCCGTCTTCACATTTGGCTTCTTCCTTTTTCAACCCGCCCACGCGTGCGAGGGGGCGCCCGGAATCGGTAACCACGAGCGCCACGACAATTTCATCTTCCCGTGGGGCGTCCAGCACCCGGATTTCCATGGCGTCAAAATGGGACCTGACAAACGCCGCATCCTTGAAATGGAGGGGAACATCGAGGGGCGTTCCCGCGCCACCCATCTTCTTCGCCGATGGGATGATGGCCTTGCCACCCCCCAGGGCGTCCCGGAAGGGTTTTCCCAGTTTCGGGTGCAGAATAGCGGCGGCATGTTCGAGCTCACCGTTGAGCCCGACAATGGCGCCTTTTCCATAACTTTCCGTTTCCTCTTTCGGAATGCCGAGGGCCTTGACCGCCCGCTCGCCGAGAAGGGTTCCTAATTCCTCCCCCGTAGCCATCAATTCGGAAAGGTCTTCCTGATATTTCCCGGAAAAGGGATTTTTCAGCACGGCAATCGCCGCTGCCTTTCTGTGGGGCGGTGCTACCTGTTTTCCCATCTCCTCGCGAATTTCCTCTACAATAGTAACCATTTTACGAATTTCCATTTGACACCTCCTGTTTGTAAAAATGGGTTGCATTATTTTCGGCCCTATTAAAGGCGTGCTTGCCCTGTAAATAGATGCCAACTTCTTTAACAATTCCTTTTTCTATTATTTTTTTAGCCGCCTTCATCCCGTTGGAAATAGCCCTTTCCTTTTCCGCTTCTGTCAGTTTTCCACATGCAACCGTGACAGCCACATCCGGAATATCGCTTGCCGGGTCGAGGTCCCCCGCCTTTTGACGCGTGACACATGCAATTTTGTCATCCCCAACCGCGTTACCGATATACGTTGCGGCGGCATCCGCGGTGGCGCTTTCCGGAGCCACAACCACTACGGCATCCGCGATTCCCCGGCTGACACTCCTGCCACGCCATCCGCTTGTGGCCAGGCCATAGGCCTTTTTCCTCTCCCGAAGCCTCAGGATAAAAGGCCGACCATCCCGCCTGGTAATTCCTTTAATGCCCACGCGCACCCCCTGAAGGGGGGAATAAAGCGCCATATCACCCCCGTTGTTAACAAGTACCTGCGTCACCGTACCGCCGGAAAGTTCAAGGATATGGCCCATCACTTCATCCGCGACAGAACCCGCAACTGCCGCCATGGGTGTTAACGCCCCCGGGGCAATTTTTCGGGCTGCCTCAATCATTCGCTTAACAACACCCGGCCATCGGTCCTTGAGCAGCAAGTCACCGCTCTTCAATTTAAGCAGCGGCAAAAAATCGGTTACTTCCCGGATAAGACCCCTGGCAAATACCGGAAGTTCCAAGCGACAGCGTGTCCCTGTTTCCTCCGGCCCTTCTATCTGAATACCCAGCTCCATCGGTCCGTAAGACACCTGAATCGACTGACGTAGCGTCTCGGCCGGGGCTTTCCGAACCATTATGCTTCGTCCCTGCCCCCCCTGCGCCGAAGCAGCGTCTCGAGGGCCTCTCTATCAATAATCGCTTCGGCATACCCCCCTATTTTCAGATACGTTTCAAGGGTCATGGTAAATTCAAGGGGTGCCACCGTCGCAGGCGTGGGAACCCAGGTAAAGGCTCCCGCCTTTACCTCTTCAACATCGGCCATGAAGGTAATACCCCCCCCCGGAAAGATAAACGCGGGGGCGCCGCCGATCGTCAGCTTCGCTGCCCTTTGGTGAATCGCCTCGGTCAGGCGAACCGGAAAAAGGGTTATGCTCACCCGGGCGCTTCCGCCGCATCCTCCCACGTACACCGCGGAAACTCTTGAAGACTGACTTGTCTCACGTATCTGACCGACGGCCTTTTTCGCCTTTTCCGTCAGGGGAATCTCTTCAAAGGTTTGTTCGCCCTTCCAGCGTACCAGTTTCGCTTTCTGGCCCGTGGTTTCCGTAAAGAGGATGGTCATTCCCTTTCTGCCGTGTTCAGGGTCAACGGCCTTAATCAGCGAAACAGGATCTTCAATCGTCGTGCCGCCCCACCCCCTGCCATGATCCCCGAAATAACGTCCCGGGGTACTTTTTTTGAACTTCAAGTGAACCCCACTGAAGGGGATTCCAAGATAACGACCCGCCGTATGTTCCGTAAACACGCCGGTTACGTGGGAATCAATGACAACAATCTCATCTGCCGCATCCCTGAAGTGGGGGGCGAACAGGCCCATGGAGGCGCTTCCACACCCCACCCGCATCTTTTTAACAACCTTCCCGTCTATCTCCGGGGGGTGCCCGACCCGCAGCTTCAGGTCGGCGCCCTCCCTGACCTTCAACAGGACCTCTTGCTGGTTGGCTATGTCTGCTACGACCCGCGCGACCACAAACCCGTCTTTTCCCGTCAACAGATTGGCGCCACCAATCGAAAGTATCTTTGACCCATATTCTTCGGTAGTCACATGTCCTACTTTATGGTGGCCATAGACGACATCCGCCCCTTCTTCACCAATCATCTCATCGGTGTCAATCTTTACCTTAACACCGCTGTAGCTCAGAGGGGCTTCCGTCACTGCTGTAACCACATCCACGCCATCCACCTCACCCCTGACAATAAAGGGAGCCGGGCGGTAATCCGGATAGGTTGTTCCCGCCCCGATTCCCGTGATCAAGGGGTGTTGGATGGACTCGGACCACAGGGGTTTTATGAGCGACGCGATGTCCTCGTAGGTATGCAGGGCAACCGTCCGGACTTTTTCTCCGTTCCGGTTCAAAAACCGCCTGCAGGCCCCTGTCTTTCCCGGAGGGATGAGACACCCAACCGGACACGCGTCACAGGTAATCGCTCCCGCGGGTTCCTGATCATCCGTAATCGCGCCGGCCGGGCAAACCTTCACACAGGCCTGACACGCCACACACCCGCCGGCAATCTCGGCCAGCTTATCCCGAAGACTGACGACCTCCAGCGGGCAAACCTCAACGCAAAATCCGCACCCCCTGCATTTTTCGATGTCAACCTTCACCCGATTTCTCTCTAAAGCGTGGCAGCGCGTTTCGCCGGCGGGGTATTACGGCTCTTCTGAACCTTTATTTCCCCGTCCACGATAACCTTGGAAACACCCGGGATATCCCCGGCCGTGATGGCGGAAAGCGCGTCATCGGCAATCGACCCCATGGGGGCGTCCATAATCACAAAATCAGCCGCCTTGCCGGGTTCGACAACGCCCGAATCGAGTTTGTGAACACGCGCGGTATTTCCCGTGGCCATACAGATGGCAATTTCCGGCGGAATTTCCCCGAGGGAGGAAATCATATTCA
>JANTFN010000148.1 GCA_024763435.1 Thermodesulfobacteriota bacterium
CTTTTCCCCTATTTCAAAAGATTCCGGTGGCTGATTTTTTTGGGAATTTTTTCCCTCGCGACGGTGGATTGCCTCCAACTTATCATCCCCTACATCATCAAATGGGTGGTGGATGACCTGACGGCCGGAAAAGCGACGTCGCTCGGGCTTTTGAAATACGCCCTCTGGATTGCACTTTTAGCGCTAGGGATTGGCGGGTTCAGGTATGTCTGGCGCTTGTCGCTTTTGACCCCCGCGCGGAGGATTGAAGAGGACCTTCGGAACCGCCTTTTCAGGCATATCCTTTCCCTGCCGGAGAGTTTTTTCCTCGAGTTTCCAACGGGGGATCTCATGGCCCGCTTTGTGAACGACCTGAACATGGTTCGCATGGCGGTGGCGTTTGGCATGGTCGGGTTTATGGATGCCTTTGTCCTCGGGATTTCAACCCTCGTGTTTATGATCTGGATAAGCCGTGATTTAACACTGTATGTCCTTATCCCCATGCCCTTCCTTGTCCTCGCGACGGCCCTCATCAGCCGACGGATTCACGCACGGGCGCAGCGGGTTCAAAAACAGTTTGCGACCCTGACGGAAACGGTTCGGGAGGGTGTCAGCGGCGTTCGGGTAATACGGGCGTACCGGGCGGAAACAAGGCAGGGCAAGAAGGTTGAAGAGGAGGGAGAAAAACTTTTGCGGGAGAATCTCGCGCTCGCGAAGGTCCGGGGCATATTCTTTCCTATCCTGATGTTTTTGGTCAATCTCAGCATGGTGATTGTTTTGTATTTTGGCGGCAGAGAGACGATCCTGGCCCGGATAACACCGGGGGATTTTGTCGCGTTTACCAATTATCTCATGCTCCTGACCTGGCCGATGATGGCCATGGGGTGGGTTATATCCCTGTTGCAGCGCGGTGCGGCATCGTTGATGCGAATCAATGAAGTCTTGTCTCAAACATCTCCCCTGCATGCTGTCAGTGCCTCTCGGCAGCACTTTGATCCGGATGCGCCATTAACCTGCACGCGACTCTGGTTTTCCTATCCGCCGGGGGACCGTCCTGTCCTGAAAGACTGCAGCCTGCCCTTTGAAAGGGGCAGACAATCCATTGTGGCTGGCGAGATAGGGTGCGGCAAGTCAACTCTGTTGATGCTGTTGTTGCGCCAGTTTGATCCGCAAAAGGGGGCCATTGCCCTGGGGGAGCAGGACATCCGGAAGATAAACCTGACGGATTACAGACAGCTCTTTGCCTTTGTTTCCCAGGAGCCGGTGGTTTTTTCGCAAACGGTTCTTGAAAACCTCACCTTTGGAGATGGGACGATCCCCTTCCGGGAAATCTACAAGGCCCTGTCGGTTGTTAAAATGCGGGAAGAAATCGAATTATTTCCCGACGGCCTTGATACGCTTGTCGGTGAAAAGGGCGTGACCCTCTCGGGGGGGCAGCGGCAGCGCCTCGCACTGGCCCGGGCATTGCTGTCAAAACGGCCCTTCCTTATCCTTGACGCGCCTTTTTCTTCCGTGGATGTGGAGACGCAGAAGGCGATTATGACCGCGATGAAGGCCTCGTTTCCCGGTAAGACCCTTATCATGACCTCCCAGCGTGTTTCATCTTTTATGGCGGCGGACAGGGTATTTATGATGCATGACGGCGGGATTGTCGCGTCAGGGACGCACGCGGAGCTTTTGAAGACAAGCACCGCTTACGTGGATTTTATTCGGGAGCGGGAGCTCTGCAACGGTCTGGCGTGCGAGGGGGGTCCGAATGCACTCTGATTTTGGGTATTTTGAAGAAGAGCATCTTGGCAAGCCCTATGACATCAATCTGTTGCGGCGAATTTATCGTTACATCCGCCCTTACAGAAAATGGTTTTTTCTCTCCATCCTGCTGGCGCTGCTCACCGCGGCTGTGGATCTGTCGTTTCCCTATATCGTGAAGGAAGCCATTGACCTCTATATTGTCCAGACGTATCGCCCCGTTTTCGAAAAAACCGCCCTTTCCGGTATAACCCGACTCTCCGCTTCGGATCTTGTTGAAACCACGACACCCGCGGTTAGAATGATGTCCAATCGTGCCTTTAAGAAAATTGACCCGGGGGTCCGCGATAAGTTGATCCGGTCAGGCGTTATCGGGAAGGCATCTTTTATCAGGTTGTTGCCGGATAGTGAGACAATGGGTGTTCTCAAAAAGAAAAAGGTTTCAACCTATCAAAGCGGAAACGCCCTGTTTATTCCCTACAGTGCCGTCAGGGAAATCCCCTATGGAAAATTATTGCGCCTCCGCGCGGGAAATCTCCGGGGAGTGGCCTGGATGGCAGGATTGTATCTAATTATCCTGATAGCTGGGTTTTTCATGCAGTTTTTTGAGGTTATCGCGCTGGAAACGATGGGACAGCGGGTCATGCAGGATATCCGGGTTGAACTTTTTAATCATATTCTGCGGCTGAAAACCCCATTTTTTGATACCTCACCCATTGGGAGGGTTGTCACGCGTGTGACCAATGATATCGAAAACCTTCATAATCTCTTTACCGCCATTCTCGTTAATCAGTTCAAAGATGTTTTTCTTTTAATCGGTATCCTCGCGGTGCTGTTTAACATCGAATACCGTCTCGCGTTTCTGGTTCTGATCCTTGTGCCGTTTATTGTCCTGGTGAGTTTTTTATTCAGCCGATGGGCGCGGGATGTCTTCCGCGATATCCGCACCTTAATCGGGCAGATAAACGCCACAGTCCAGGAGACGTTGTCGGGGATACGGGTTCTCCAGGTTTTTCAGCAGGAGCACCGGCGGGCAGAAACATTCAGGGAAATAAACAGCAGAACCTATGAAGCGAATATACGTCAGGTGAAAATTTTCGCCTTTTTCATGCCGCTGATTGAGATTATCGGGTCTTTTGCCGTGGGCCTGATTATCTGGCGGGGAGGTATGGGGATTGTTGCGGGGGCCCTTTCCCTCGGCGCGCTGGTGGCTTTTTTATCCTATATTCGGATGTTTTTCAGGCCCATCCGGGATCTCGCGGAAAAATATAACATCATGCAGTCTGCCATGGCCTCCACGGAGCGAATCTTTCAACTCATGGATATGGAAAGGGAACGCGCGGAAGAACAGGGCCCGTCTTCTACAAACTCTGATGTACCCGTTGCGAAAGAGGTGCTTGAAAGAGATATCGTTTTTTCTCATGTCTGGTTCAGGTATGGGGGAGACAAATGGGTTTTCAGGGACCTGTCCATCTCCTTTAAAGCGCGGAAAACAACGGCGGTTGTCGGGCCGACCGGTGCCGGAAAAAGTTCCATGATCTATCTCCTCGACAGGTTTTATCCCCCTGAAAAAGGCGTAATAACCATAGGCAGCCGGGATATCCATCAGATTCCTCTCAATATTTTGAGGGGAAATATCGGGTTTGTGTTGCAGGACGTGCGTCTTTTCTCAGGAACGCTGTGGGAAAATATCCTTCTGGGCGCGGCGGAAAAGGGCAGGGCGTATGCCGCCGAGGTGCTGGCGCGTCTTGGGGTCCCAGACTTTTCGGATAGATTTCAGGAGGGACTTGAAACGCGGCTTGGAGAAGAGGGCCGGGGAATGTCCAGCGGCGAGCGGCAGATGATTGCCTTTGCCCGCGCGTTTGCCATGAACCCCCCGATTCTTGTCCTCGATGAAGCCACGGCCAGTGTAGATCCCCTGACAGAACGCCTGATTCAACAGGCGCTTCACGTTCTCCTTAAAGACAGAACCGCCATCGTTATCGCCCACAGGCTGTCCACGATTCGCCAGGCGGACCGTATTGTCGTCATCCAGGATGGCCATGTCGCCGAGTCGGGAACGCACGCGTCCCTGATTGAGGGCAGGGGTTTGTATGCCAGGTATAACCGGATTCAGGGAGAGTAA
Source organism: Thermodesulfobacteriota bacterium (assembly GCA_024763435.1). Taxonomy (GTDB): domain Bacteria; phylum Desulfobacterota; class S145-22; order S145-22; family S145-22; genus JANTFN01. Next base: position 3,854 of record JANTFN010000148.1, read on the forward strand.
AATGGAAAAACTGTTCAGGAAAACAGTGATTGCCGCCGGAATATCAGGCGTTGGCTATCTGCTCCTGTTTTTCTTTTTCGATAAACCTGTTGATTTATGGGTGCATCATACTTGTGTAAATACAGAAATATTCCGGTTGGCTGCGTCAATTTCCTGCATGGCCAAAGGGGTTTACGTCATGCTTGCAATAGCTGTTTGCTTTATTATGATTATTGCCATAGATCCCGACCTGAAAAAAGAAAAGACAAGGAATTTGCTTTATGTCTGCGTCAGCTGTTCTATCGCAATCATCATCGGTGAGGGGTTGAAATTTCTGCTTGCCCGCGCGCGTCCGATAATGCTGTTTGAGCATAATCTTTACGGGTTGACCTTTTTTTCATCGAAATGGGCCTTAAATTCTACGCCATCCGGCCACACATTCCGAGCCTTTTCAATCCTGACTGCTTTATCCCTGCTGTATCGGCGGGGAACCGTTGTGTTTATCGCTGCCGCGATACTGATGGGTGCAAGCCGGGTATTTGTAACCGCCCATTATCCCAGTGATATCCTTTTTGGCGCCTTCATAGGAATTTTTACGGCTGCCTGGGTTTACAGGTATTTTTCAATTAGAGCGGATAAGTGAATTGAAGTTTTTTCAGATATAAAGACAAAAAATGGTGCCGAAGGCGGGATTCGAACCCGCACAGGCGTCGCCCACCACCCCCTCAAGATGGCGTGTCTACCACTTCCACCACTTCGGCAATAAGATCATTATTTATTAGACGTCCCGGTTTTTGAATTTCCACTGGGTTTTGGCGCTTCTTTCTTTGCTCGTGTTGGCGCGGGTGCTTTTTTTGGAACCGCCGGCGCGCTTTGCTTCGACTTCATAATGGTTGAAACAGAGCCCTTGTGCTTGCCGCTTGTAAAGGCCAGGAGCAAAGAGGTCAGCATAAAGATAACCGCGGCCGCGACAGTCACCTTGTTGAGAAAGGGCGCCGAGCCCTGGCTTCCGAAGACGGTCTGGCTTGCACCCGCCCCGAATGCGGCGCCGATGTCACTCCCCCGTCCAGTCTGGAGGAGAATAATAATAATCAGTGCAAGCGCAACCACGACATGTAAAATTGAGAGTACTGTAGCCATGTGTATCCTTTAAAAACTCCGTTTTATGAGTTCGCTGAAGGGGTCCGCCTTTAAACTCGCGCCACCTACCAGCCCTCCGTCAATATTTTTCATTTCCATTAAACCTTCAACATTACCAGGCT
>JANTFN010000149.1 GCA_024763435.1 Thermodesulfobacteriota bacterium
CCCTATCTCGGGGTCCTGTTTAAGAAGAGCGCCGATTACGCGATTGCCGTGTCGAGGACGGCGCGGGCGAGAAGGGCTTAAGCGGCCGTGTTTGTCAATTTTTTTTATGAGTTGAGAAACTCGGGAATCCCGGTGAGCCCCACTTCTTTTCTGCGTCTGCAAAAGGCGCTCGGTATGGGGTTGGTCCGCAACCTGAATGATTTCTATACGACCGCCCGGTCCCTGCTTGTCAAGAGCGAGCGCTATTTTGATCTCTATGACCGGATATTCGCCCATTATTTTGAAGGGATAGACCTGCCGGATCCCGAGGGGATCGATCTCTCGGAAACGGCGAAGCTCCTGCTTCAGGAATGGCTGAAGAATCCTGAAATGGTGGCGAGGGCCCTGGGGATGGATGCCGAAAAGCTGAAGCAATATACCCCCGAGGAGCTTTTGAAGTATTTTCTCGACAGACTGAAGGAGCAGACGGGGCAGCATCACGGGGGGCACAAATGGATAGGCACGGGGGGGACATCTCCCGTGGGGCATTCGGGCTATCACCCGGGCGGGATGCGTGTCGGGGGGCGTTCGCGTAACAAGAGCGCCATCAAGGTGGCCCTGGAGAGGCGCTACCGGGATTATTCGGTGGATGGGCATCTCAGCCAGGCGCAGCTTGGAGAGGCGCTTAAACGCCTCCGCAGGCTGATTCCGGCCGGGCCGAAGGATCAGGTTAACATCGATAAGACCATCTACGAAACGATGCGGAATGCCGGCGAGATAGAGATTGTCTTTGACCGGAGGATGAAAGACAAGCTTAAGGTGATTCTGATGATTGACAACGGCGGCTGGTCGATGGACCCGTATATCCCCGTTGTGCAGCTTCTGTTTAATCACGCGAGATATCAGTTTAAGGATATCAAGACCTATTTTTTCCATAATACGATTTATGACCGGGTTTGGGAGGACCCCCGCCGGATCTCCAGCGGGGTGAAGCTCGAGGATTTCGCGCGGCTTGACCCGGAATCCCGCCTGATTATTGTGGGGGACGCGAGCATGGCGAACTGGGAGCTCGTCGCGGCGGGCGGGTCTATTTATATCGATGAGAACAACCGTATTCCGAGCATTGAGCGCTTGAGGACCCTGGAACAAACCTTTCGGCACTGTGTCTGGCTCAATCCGGTCTTTGAAAGTGAATGGCGATACACGCGCAGTATCGGGATTATCCGGCAGATTTTCCCCATGTTTGAATTAACCCTTGAAGGCCTCGAAAAATCCGTGGCCTATTTAATGCGGAAGTAACCCTTTTTTTGCAGATACGGGACGCTGACCGATGGCATCTTCATCCAGAAAAGTAATTTACGCCGCCCTGGCGGGCAACGCCCTGGTGGCGATTACCAAGTTTATCGCGGCGTTTATAACGGGGAGTTCCGCCATGCTTTCCGAGGGGATTCACTCCGTTGTGGATACGGGGAACCAGATCCTGCTGCTCTACGGAATTCACCGGGCGAAGCGTCCGCCGGACAGGCAGTTTCCGTTCGGTTACGGCAAGGAAATCTATTTCTGGAGTTTTGTGGTGGCCCTGCTTGTTTTCTCTGTCGGCGCCGGTGTCTCTGTTTATGAGGGGGTTCACAGGCTTTATCACCCGAGGCAGGTGGTCAATCCGCTGGTCAGTTATCTGGTTCTCGTCTTTGCCATGATTTTTGAAGGGGGGTCCTGGGTCTTCGCGCTCCGGGAATTTTCAAAGACGAAGGGGCGGCGGGGATATATCGAGGCGGTTCACAAGGGGAAAAACCCGCCTCTGTTTATGGTTCTCTTCGAGGATTCCGCTGCCACAATCGGGCTGGTGATTGCCTTTCTCGGCGTCCTTTTGGGACAGTTGACGGGAAGCATGGTTTATGACGGGATTGCCTCGATTCTGATTGGCCTGCTGCTCGGGGGAACGGCGGTGTGGCTGGCGTATGAAACGAAGGGCCTCCTTGTGGGGGAAAGCGCGCTGCCCGAGGTGGTTGAGGGTATCCGGGACCTTGCCGGGACCTTTCCAGAAATTGAATTTGTCAATGAAGTTCTAACGTTGCACATGGGTCCCGATTTTATCCTGGTCACGCTCAGTGTTGATTTTGAGGATACGCAGACGGCGGGAAATGTGGAACGGGTTATCCGCGAACTCGACGCAGAGGTCAAAAAGGCCTTTCCCCTCGTTAAACGGGTTTTTATTGAGGGAGAAGCGCGGCGTGGTTCATAATATGGGAGAAGGCTGCCTGCTGATGCGTATATTGCAGAAAAACAGGAAAATATTGGTATTTTCTGAATTAAATGCCTTGACAAGCATGGTAAAAGTTGATACATCACTGCCTGTTTATGTGTATTTGTAAAAGAAATGCTGAAGGGTCTGATGTTGGCATAGAGGCACGTAGCTCAGTGGGAGAGCGCTACCTTGACGCGGTAGAAGTCGGCGGTTCAATCCCGCCCGTGCCTACCATACCTTTTTCTGTTTTGATGAATTTTTAATCAACTTGATAAATTAAGGCGCGGTAATTTCAAATAAAACAACGTGAAACGTGTTTAAATAAACAGGGTTACATTGGATTGAATGGCTATGTCAGATAAAAACGAACAATCATTGGAGATGCTGAGACACAGTACGGCCCATGTCATGGCCCAGGCGGTGCGGGATCTCTACGGGGATGTAAAACTTGCTATCGGGCCGGCTATTGAAGATGGATTTTATTATGATTTTGACGCCCCTAACCGCTTTACGGAAGAGGACTTTGAAAAAATTGAGAAGCGGATGCGGGAGATTGCCAAAAAAGATTTCCCCTTTGTCCGCGAAGAGATGACCCGCGAGGCGGCTATCGCTTTTTTCAGAGAGCGGGGGGAAATTTACAAGGTCGCGCTTCTTGAGGATATGGAAGACGCGTCGGTGTCCATTTATAAACAGGGTGATTTTGTGGACCTCTGTCGTGGGCCACACCTGCCTTCCACGGGGAAAATAGGCGCCTTTAAGCTGTTAAGCCTGGCCGGGGCGTATTGGCGGGGTGACGAGAAAAACAAGATGCTCCAGCGGATTTACGGGACGGCTTTTCCCGATAAAAAATCCCTGCGCCAATACCTGAATCGCCTTGAGGAGGCCAAAAAGCGGGATCATCGGAAACTGGGCAGGGAGCTGGATCTCTTCAGCATCAGTGAAGAGATTGGCCCCGGATTGATATGCTGGCACCCGAAGGGCGCCCGTATCCGTAATGTCATTGAATCGTTCTGGCGCCGGGCCCATTATGCGCACGGGTATGAACTGCTTTACACCCCGCATATCGGCCGGTCGGAGCTCTGGCAGCGCAGCGGCCACCTCGATTTTTACCGGGAAGGCATGTACGCCCCCATGAATGTTGATGAGAATGAGTATTATGTAAAACCCATGAACTGCCCGTTTCACATCCAGATTTATAACAGCCGCAACCGGTCATACCGCGATTTGCCGCTGCGCTGGGCGGAACTGGGCACGGTTTACCGCTATGAAAAGGGTGGCGTTCTGCACGGGCTTCTCCGGGTTCGCGGGTTTACCCAGGATGACGCGCACATCTTTTGCACGCCGGAACAGATCGAGGACGAGATTCTCGAGGTTCTGCGGTTTAGCCTGTATATGTGGCGTTCTTTCGGGTTTGAAGATGTCGCGGCTTATCTGGCAACGCGCCCGAAAAAGGCGGTCGGAGACCCGAAACGCTGGGAACAGGCCCAGGTATCTCTTGAGAAGGCCGTTGCCGCCGAAGGCCTGGCCTGTAAAATTGATGAGGGTGGCGGTGCGTTCTACGGCCCCAAAATTGACCTCAAAATAAGGGACGCGATAGGGCGGGAGTGGCAAACAACGACGATTCAGTTTGACTTTAACCTGCCCGAGCGATTTGATATGACCTATACGGGGGCGGATGGTGAGAAACACAGGCCCTATATGGTTCACCGCGCGCTGCTTGGCTCCCTGGAGCGGTTTTTCGGCATCCTGGTGGAGCATTATGCCGGGGCTTTTCCGGTATGGCTGGCGCCCGTGCAGGTTCGTGTTTTGACGATTACGGACAGTCATATTCCCTATGCGCGGAAGGTGCTGGAGACCCTTCTCGCAAGTCAGGTGAGGGCAGAGGGGGATTTTAGAAATGAAAAACTGGGCTTTAAGATTCGTGAGGCGCAGGTTCAGAAAATTCCTTTTGCCCTGGTTATCGGTGATCGGGAAAGGGATGAAAAAACCGTAACGCCAAGGGCGAGAGGCAATCAGAATCTCCCGGCCATGTCCGTTGATGATTTTGTTGAAAGGGTACGGGAGGAATCTAAGGTGATGAATGAAACAATCCTTTAGGAGGGAACAGAAGATCGACAAGAGGGGTTCGGTTAACAAAGGGATCAAAGCACAGAAGGTCAGGGTTATTGATTCTGACGGGACACAGTTGGGAATATTTATGCTCGATGCGGCCATAAAACTCGCGGAAGGCAGGGGATTGGATCTTGTGGAGGTTTCTTCAAAATCTGACCCGCCTGTTTGCCGGATTATGGATTATGGCAAGTTTAAATATGAACAGAGCAAAAAGGCGCATGAGTCAAAGAAGAAGCAAAGCGTTGTGGTTATCAAGGAAATGAAGTTTCGCCCCAAAACGGAGGAACATGATTTAAACTTCAAAATCCGCCATCTGGAAAAATTTCTCACAGAGGGGTATAAGGTTAAAGTGACCGTTCGGTTTCGCGGCAGGGAGATGCACCGAACGGAACTTGGTGCCCAGGTCCTTGAGCTGGTCGCCGACAGGTTGCGTGAAATCGGCGTAATTGAACAGCAGCCGAAGATGGAAGGAAGAAATATGACAATGCTGATGGTGCCGATAAAGGATAAATAAAAGCTGTCCGCGGAAGATCGCGGGAAACAGTGAACCGGGATTGAGAATAAAGGAGGAATGTCTTGCCTAAATTAAAAACAAACAGGGGTGCCGCAAAGCGGTTTCGGACAACAGGTGGAAATAAAATTGTCCGTCAGAAGGCCTATCACGGGCACATTTTAACGAAAAAAAGCCCCAAAAGAAAAAGAAATTTGAGGCAGGGCGCGCTGATCGCGGC
>JANTFN010000150.1 GCA_024763435.1 Thermodesulfobacteriota bacterium
CAGCGCGAAATGGCCGCCGCCGAATCTCGCCAGGATCCACCCGCTCCCAAAAAGGATGCCGCCGAGGATGGAGGCTTTTCGGGGGCCGATGCGGCGGTGGATTCGGTCGGAAAAGATAAGGGTCAGGGGGAAAACAAAATAGAAAATGGAAAAAGGGAGCTGGAGAGTTCCCTGCATCAGTCCCGTGATTTCCTTCAAGGGCCGCACAAAGACCGCCCATGAATAGGTCGCGCCGAGGCACATCTGCATCAACACCGCGGCAATCAGGATAGCGTAACGTCTCACGGATTAAATCGTCTCCCCTGCAAGTGTTTCGCTGACTTTATGGGAGGAGGCCGCTAAAGTCAATCAAAACCCTTCTCAGAAGATGAATGCGCGGCGAGAAAACAACAGGGCACAGGCTTTTACACGCCTCTTTGTGTCCACATACGGGCACAAAGAGGCCGCGAAAGAAAGCAGTATCCGTCAGTCAAGTCTGCCGCTTCCACTATGGTGGCTAGGCCTCAAGGGAGTGGCTCCGTTTCCCCAACGGCATCCATGCGTGGATAAATCAAAAAGATTTGATACCCCGTAAATTAATGCTCCAAAACCCGCGGGATATGCGACGATGCGCGCAGGATTTTCACTTACATTCTTGAATCTAGAACAATAAGGATATGGTGGCTGGGAGGTTTCTCCGAATCTCCAGTGGAAATTTCCCGAGACAGGCTGGTGACTTGATATGGGAATGGGGCATGCATTTGTCATAATTGCCCTTACAGGAACCCATGCATAGTTGTCCGCGCCACCACCAGCAACGTCTCCGACAAATATACAAAAGATGTTGATGCGCGCCGAGCCGTCGAGACCATGTCCTTCCCAGTGAATTTGAACGGCGTTTCTCCCGTCTTTAGTAGTGCGGACCCGAATACCGGGATATAATACCGTAAAATACATTCCCTGGCCGTATATTGAATGATCGCTTGCATCCATGACGCGAAACGCGTAATCATGTCCACCATGCAATGGTGAGCCAATTTCTGCGTCATAATACCACACGCTTCCATCTTTTCCATTGGCGCCGAGTCCCCATTCGAAACTGTATTCTCTTACGGATGAGGATGATTCGGCGTACAAATTGTTAGAAATGCCCATGACTTCATTGCCGCTTCTGTCCACCACTGCGATACGCACATGGTGTATCCCGCTGTTTGGCTGAATACGATAGCGGATCACGGCACGGTTGGCCAGATAGCGTGTGCCGCCGCCCCCCAATACCTCAATGGGACCGGTAATCTGGAAATATCTACTTGTCCATTCAACAGGACTGTTGCGATCGGCAATCTTGAGGCGGTAATCGGATCCCGGTTCCAGATCGGCGGGGACATGCCAGTCGAGGCCGTAGGATTTAGAGGGCCCATGCCATACAGCCCGGTCCGATGGGATTGTCTGCACGATTTCCGTCCCCCGCATGAGCTGGACGATGAAATTCCGCTCGGCAGGATATTCGCCGTGGAGAACCCATGACAGGGGCTGCGTACTGCCGCGCGGATAGCTTCCTCCCGCCAATGATCTTGAATGTATCTCCCAGGCCGCGGCTGTTCCAGTTCCCCCCTCTCCGATAGATGCTACGGCAAACCTGGGTGTAAAGCCGGTTGCCCTGGGATGCGTGGCAAAAAGGGTATAATCTCCGTCAGGTGATTCCGGCGGGACTTCAAAGTTGAATGTGTACGTGATTTCCTGACGGTTTGCCGGGGCTGGATGATGCTCACGTGTCTGCGTTGCTATGACCGTGCCGGCATGATAGAGCTGGAAAGTTACCGTTCCCGGTTCGACCCGCCGATTGAATTTATATCGGACGGGAATGGTGCCGTTTCGATGAAATACTTCTCCCCTCGCAGGTGCGCTAAAATCTATTCGTGCCGAATTTCTTGTGACCTCGAATTCATTGCTTTCACCGTAAGCGGGGGATTCAGAAGCGGAATGCTGAGCGATAACAGCATAACGGCCGATGGGTGTGTTTTCACGGAGCGTCAGGGGAACCGGCCCGCCTACGCGTCGGCTGGTTACGGGAACAGTGGCCGTTCCAACCGTAGAAGTTCTGTCCGTCACGGTAAAAGTGATACTGCCTGAGGTTACATCTTCGTCCGTAATCCGGTAAAGGATATAGAGCGTCTCACCCTGATAATATTTTCCCCCGCCAACAGGATTGAGGATATGGATTCCCCTGACAAGTTCCATCGGTACGGGGGAATGGGCGGGCGTTTTTGGCTTGACCTTTCCGGCCAGCATCATCGACGGGGCGCGGCGGGCCTTTCCCGGAGGAGATGCTTTGTGCGCATTTATGATGATCGGCGGGGTGAGACGCGCGCTTTTGAACTTCCCCGAGGGGACAAGTGAAAAGCCCGCCTGCACCGTGGCCTGCGTCAGCAGCTTAACCTTCGTGTCGAAAAAAACGGCTTTGCCCTGGTTCAGACCTTTACCGGGATCGACCTTTGCAAGGGGCCAGCGTCTGCTTATTCTTCCGGTTTTCAGGGAAAGGGTGCCTCTCCCGTAGTGCTGGCGCGTGATTTTTCCCTTCCCTTTGTTTTTAATGAGGATATGGATTGTGCCGTTTTTCAAAGTGATACGTTCCACGGAAAGGAGAGGGGAAACTATGGGGGCAGGGGTTGTCTTTCCCGTAATAGCCGGGGTGGTTTTTCCACTGCCTGTTGCCGTGCGTGCCGCCCTGGCCGCCTCGGTCTTCCGGGTGAAGAAGCGGCCTTTCTTCAGCCGGCAGGCCTTTTTTGTGGCGGCGAAGGCCCGTCCCTTGAGGACGCACCAGCCATGGATGGCACAAACAGATTCAGCCTTCTGCCTGTTTTTGGAAAAGGTCCCCTTTTTCTGCAGGCACAGCCCCTTTTCCATGGAAAGAACATGGCCATCGAGACAGCAAAATCCGGTCGTGTGCAGGTCACACCAAGAGGCCGCAGTGTTTTTATCGATGAAGAAGTGCCCTTTTCTTTTTTGACAATCACTCTTTTTCATGGAAGCAGCGGTATTGTTCAGGCAGCACCAGCCGGGGGTCTGGGCGTCAATCCAGGTCTCCGCGGCCTTCTTGTCCTTGAAGAAATGGCCCTTATGTTTCGAACACATCGACGGGGTACGCCTGAAAACCTTTCCGCTTTCACAGCACCAGCCGAGGATCTGGCTGCCGTTTGTTCCCTTCGAGGCCTGCTTGGCATACGAAGACAGGGCGAACCCTGCGGTTATCATTAATAGTGCCAGAATAAAGATAATACCGCGTCTCGCCCTGTTTTTCATGATTTTCTCCCCTGGTTAAAGTTGCTGAATGGGTGCTTCTTTATAAGTAAGTAACAGAAACAGCGAAAAAGTTCATTAAGTTAATATTTTTTTTGCGCCGACGCCGAAAAAGCGCCTTCTGTTTTTCTTTTCCGGCAACGGTTTTTTCGACAAAAAGGGGCCGGTCGGTGAAGGGGTCTTTTTCTGTCCAGTACATGAGTGTGGACCAGGTGGACGGGGTGGGGGTGAAGATTTGTATCTGCTCCGGCAGGGTGTGGAGGTTTTTCAGGACAAAGGCCCGAAGCCTTTCCATGTCCCGGAGGGTGCAGCCGGGGTGGGCCGCGATGAGATAGTAGGTAAGGAACTGTTCCTTATCTGCCTCCCGCGTGAGGCGGTAAAAAAGGCGGACAAAGGCCAACAGGGGACCGGGACCCGGTTTTTGCATCAGGGTCAGGACGGCAGGTTCCGTATGCTCCGGCGCGATCTTCATCTGCCCGGAGACGTGGTGTCGGACGACCTCCCGCAGGTAGGCCGGGCCGTGTTTCGCGTCCGCCAGAACCAGGTCGTACCGGATGCCGGAGGCGACGACAACCTTTTTAATGCCCCGGACGCCCCGAAGGGCCTTTAAAAGTTTAATCTGAGGGGTGTGGTCAACGCGGAGCTCGGGACACACCTCCGGGAAGAGGCATTGTTTCTCCCGGCACGGGCCGGAGGTCTCTTTACGCGCGCATTCAAACCCGTACATATTTGCCGTGGGGCCTCCCACGTCATGAAGGACGCCCTTGAATAACGGATGCCGTGCGATTTGCTTTGCCTCGGCGAGGATGGAGGACGCGCTGCGCCACCGAACCCGACGCCCCTGATGGACGGCGATGGCGCAGAAGCTGCACGCGCCGTAGCACCCCCGGTGGGTTGTCAGGGCAAACCGGATAGTTTCAAGCGCTTTTACGTTCCCCTGTTTACGATAATAGGGATGGAGGTCCCGTTCATATTCCAGGGCGTAAACGGCGTCCAACGCCTTCCGGGGAAGGTAATACGCCGGAGGATTCTGAATCAGGAAGCGGGTATCCTGCCTCTGCGCGAGGGGCAAAGCGGTGACCGGATCATTGTTTTTATAAAAGACGTCAAACATCTCCGTAAAGGTGTCTTTGTTTTTTGCCACTTCCTCGAAAGCGGGGAGGGCCAGGTAGCCGTCAGGCACTGTTTTGGAGATATAACAGAGGCCTCGAACAGTTTCGGGAGAGGTTCCCGCCTTCAGGGCCCGAGCCAGTTCGACGACGGAGCGTTCCGCCATTCCGTAAAGGAGATAATCGGCCCTCGCGTCAAACAGGATGGCGCGTCTGATTTTATTGGCCCAGACATCGTAGTGGGCAACGCGGCGCAGGCTGGCCTCGATTCCGCCGAGGACAATCGGGCGGGGATTTTTAAAAACCCGCCGGATGAGGTTGCTGTAAACAATCACGGCCCGATCAGGACGCCGGGTGTTCAGGCCCCCCGGGGTATAGTCATCCTTTTTTCGTCTGCGGCCCGTTGCCGTGTAATTCGCGACCATCGAATCCACGCAGCCACCGGTAACACCCCAGAACAGCGCCGGTTCTCCAAGCCGCCGGATGTCAGTTTCCGAATCGGTGTCCGGTTGGGCGATAATGCCGACACGGAATCCCGCGTCGAGCAGGACCTTGCCGATGACGGCGACCCCGATGAAGGGGGAGTCGATGTAGCTGTCGCCCGTCAGGAGAATGATATCAAGGCGGTCCCAGCCAAGGGTCTGCATCTCGTCTCTTGTGGTGGGAAGAAACAT
>JANTFN010000151.1 GCA_024763435.1 Thermodesulfobacteriota bacterium
GGTCGATAAACTGGCCGAGACTCTTCGCTCTCAGAGCGACTTCCTGCAGATTATTCGCCTTAATAGCTGGGGCATAGAAGGGGTTAAGATTGTCAATGGAAATAACCTCATGACCGTTTTCAAGAAGATACTCCGCAAAATGCGACCCGATAAATCCCGCCGCGCCTGTCAGTAAAATTTTCATAAGCGATGGTTCCTTTCTAAAAATAAGTGACGTTATTTTTGCATCTTTTTTTCCATTTTACCATAGAGGCAACAGATTTTGAGGCAAAAATATGTCGGGAGGTATTCACCAGAATAGCTTGATAGGCGGGATGCCGACCAAGCCACTGTCTGGCTTTTTTCTGCCCCATTACGAAAAGGGCGGTTGCAAGGGCGTCCGCTTCCATGGTTGAAGGGGCCAGAACGGTAACACTGTGCAGCCCCCTTGCGGGATAGCCGTTCACGGGGGATAGAATATGGTGATAACGGATCCCGTTTTTAATAAAATACTGTTCGTAGTCCCCGGATGTTGCGATGGCGATGCCCGAAGCGGACAGGGTTGCAATAATGCCATGGGGATCTTCCGGGTCCTGCAGGCCTATGCGCCACATGCGCGATGGCAGCTGTCCGGAAACAAAAAGGTCCCCGCCGGCGTTAATAATATAGTTTTTTATCCCCCCTTTATTTAAAGCCTCACAGGCCAGGTCCACGGCAAATCCCTTGGCGATGCCACCGAGGTCCACGGCCATGCCTTTCTGGCTGAAAGCCGCGCGATGCCCCTTAAAATCACAGACGAGCTTGTCCGCTCCGGTCCTTGATAGGGCCTCCAGGATATGTTTCCGGGCGGGAAGGGCTGGCTTTTTTCTGTCCCACCCCCAGAGTTTTATAAGGGGGCCCAGGGTTATATCAAAGGCGCCGCTGGTTTCATGGAAGATGACTTGCCCCTCCTTGATGACGCGGCAGGTCAGGGGAGAAATCGGGACAAAACGGCTGCCGCCGAAACGGTTCAGCTTTCCGATGTCACTGTCGGGGGTGTCTGGTGTCATGAGACGATCTACGGTTTTCATCCGGTCAAAGGCCTGCCGGACAAGGTTGCGGGCGTCAGCAGCGCGGCTGCTCCAGCTAACCTCTACGACTGTTCCCATGACCCACGCACTTTCATGGAGGACAGGGGGCGTGGGTTCTTCACAGGCCATCAGCATCATGGCGGCAAAGCCAAGCATGGCCCAGGAAACGGCTTTGCGGAAAGAACTGAAAGGTGTTGTTGACGGGATTATGCGCATACCTATCGAATGAAGGCAAAAAAGGAAATGGAGAGAAATATAAGGTAGGCGACAAAGAGAATCCCGCCGTGTATCTTTTTTATCCTCCGGGCAAAAAGGAGAATAGACAGAAAGAGGGCTACAATGGCCACCATGGTCAGACAGTAGAAGTGAATCGTTCTCAGGGCGGCCGTCAGGGGATGTGCTACTGCGGACATACCGATGATCCAGAGGATGTTGAGGATGTCCGCGCCCAGGATATCCCCCGCCGCGATATCGCCTTCGTTTTTTCTTACCGCAATGGCGCAGGTAGCGATCTCCGGCAGAGAGGTTCCGATAGCCACTACCGTCAAGCCGATGACGATCTCGGAGATGCCGAATTCCCTTGAAATGCCCACCGCGGCCCAGATAATTCCCCGGCTTGAAATCAGGACGCCCAGCAGGCCGACAGAGAACTTTACAACGAGCCTTGTTTTTGACTGGACGGCTTCGGGGATCCTTAGCTTAAGGCGTTGTTCCTCCTGGAGGGCCTTTTTTCGATGGGATCTGGCTGATGTGACAAGCCAGGCAAAATATCCGGCGAGGATGAAAAGAAAAATGGCACCTTCAACACGCGTGATGGTGCCGTTCAAGGCAAAGGCGTATAGAAGAACAGCGCTTCCGAGAAGGAGAAGAGCGGAAGGCTTGAGGAGTTTTCGGTTGACGATAAAGGGGAGTGGCGCGAGAATAGCGGCTGCGCCAAAGGCAAGAGAATCATCCGCCACAACGGAGCCGATGGCATTGCCCAGCGCGAGGTTGCTGTGCCCCAGGATGGCGGATTGAACCGAAACAGCCAGTTCCGGCAGGGTTGTTCCGATGCTGACCAGAAGGGTCCCGATAAGAATTTTTGGAATATGCGTTGCCTCAGCAATCCCCGCTGCCCCGCTGACAAAGAGGTGACCGCAGAAAAGCAGGATGGCAAAACATCCCACAAATGTCAGGGCATAAAGAGGCATTGTGCCGTTCCTGTATTCTTTTCAAAATTTAAAGCGGTAGTTACTTTCATGGTTGTGCGTATTTTCCTAACACACTTCCGCCCCCTTGAAAAGACGAGCCATTTGCGTAGTCAGCGGGAAGCCCTTGATTTTCTAATTTATTTATGTTAACAAACTTTACAAATCATGTTTCGCTTGTAAGGCGGGCATAAATGCCCGTCTTTTATTTAGATGGGAGACAGTAGGATCGAGATGAAAAATGTATTGCCGGTGGTTGAAAAGCTTTGCGAGGACATTGGCCGCTGGATGGGATTTGAAATTGTAGATATTGAGTTTGTCCCGGGGAACCGGGGATGGGTTCTCAGGGTTTATATTGATAAAGAAAGTGGGGTAACGGTTGATGATTGTGCTGCTTTCAGCAGGCAGCTTGATCCCGCCCTTGATGCCGAGGATTTTTCTCCGGAGCGGACCTACGTATTGGAAGTTTCGTCACCCGGGTTAACACGCCCCCTTAAGAAGCGTGCGGATTATATGCGTTTTAAGGGAAAACTGGTGAAGCTAAAGACGTCGGAAAAAATTGAAGGCAAAAATGTTTTTGTCGGAATTATTAAAGGGGAAAATGAGGGAATTGTTACGATTTATGTGAAGGGAAAAGATACGCATATTCCTTTTGAAATGATTAAAAAAGCGGCCCTGGAATTTGAGGGGTGAGATAGGTTGAGAGACACAGGAGGAAAGGAAGCATGGCTTCTACATTAAATTTTGTCATTGAGCAGGTAGAACGGGAAAAGGGCATTTCCAGGGAGGTTATTGTTGATGCAGTGGAAACGGCCGTTCTGACCGCAGTTAAAAGAAAGATGGGGCAGGAGGTTGAGCTCGAGGCCCAGTTCAATCCGGAAACGGGTGAAATTGAGGTTTTCCAGTTCCGGACGGTTGTGGAAGAGGTTGAAGATCCGGAACGCGAGATTTCTCTGGAGAAGGCCCGGGAAGAGCTCGACGAGGAAAGCGAAGTAGGCGACAGCCTGGGTGTGAAAGTTGATACCAGTAATCTGGGAAGGATTGCCGCACAGACGGCGAAGCAGGTTATTATGCAGAAGGTTCGGGATGCCGAACGGGAGAGTGTATTTGATCAATTTAAAGACAGAAAAGGAGACCTGATAAGCGGGGCGGTCCAGCGGGTAGAACGGGGAGGGCATCTTCTCGTCAATCTTGGGAAAACAGAGGCTCTTCTGCCACTGAGCGAGCAGATTCCGAGCGAATCTTTCCGCCGGGGAGAGCGGGTGCGGGCCCTGATTATTGATGTCCGCAAAGAGACCCGTGGGCCACAGGTTATTTTATCCAGGACCCATCCCGGATTTCTTATTCGTCTCTTTGAGCTGGAAGTCCCGGAGATCGCGTCGGGCGACGTGAAGATTATCAATGCCGTCCGAGATCCGGGAGAACGTGCAAAGATTGCTGTCTATACGAAGGATTCACATATTGATCCGGTTGGATCGTGCGTTGGCGTTCGCGGGTCAAGGGTTCAGAATGTGGTTCAGGAGCTGAGAGGGGAGCGGATTGATATTATTCCCTGGACGCCGGATTACGCGACGTTTATCAGCAGCTCCCTGGCACCGGCGAAGATATCCAAGGTGTTTATTGATGAAGAAAATCGTTCAATAGAGGTTATTGTAGAGGATGACCAGCTTTCTCTTGCCATTGGAAAGCGGGGCCAGAATGTCAGGTTGGCGTCCAAATTGACGGAATGGCGTATTGATATCAGAAGTGAGACAGACCTGGAGGAGACCTTTCAGGATGCGGTCAGTGCCTTTATGGAAAAACTGGAGATTGGTGAGGTGCTGGCACGGATGCTGTATAATGAGGGATTTGCAAGTGTAAAAGAAATCGCGGAAGTTGACTTTGAAGAGTTGATGGAGATTGAAGGTCTGGAAGAGGAAAGGGCCCGGTGGATTTATGACAAGGCCCGTAAAACGGCTGAAAAAGGAACGGAAACCGGCCTTGAAAAGATTGCCGGTGTCGGGCCGAAACTCCTCGCCGACCTCCAGGCGGCGGGAATTTTATCGGTGGTGTCCCTTTCGGAAACACCCGTTGAAAAGCTTACAGAGATTCCCGGGGTGGGAGAGAAAACGGCCTTAAAGCTGATCGCATCGGCAAAGGCCCTGTTGGAGAACTGAATGGAGAAGAGAACTCCGCTTCGAACCTGTATTGGTTGCAGGAAAAAGGCCCCGAAACCATCTATGTTCCGCCTTGCCTGTATGGCCGGGGGTATCAGGGTGGATATAAGACAGAGGCTTGAAGGACGGGGTGTGTATCTGTGCCGTAACAGGGCCTGTGTAGAGAGAGGGCTGAAAGCAAAACCCCTGGCGTATGCCCTTCGAATTCCCGCATCCCGGCAAAAAATGGTTGCGTATGAGGTCCTGGAAGGGTTGAAGCGGGAAGTGAAAAAACTTATTGGGGAGGAGATGGACATCCCCAAAAAGGAGATATAAATGAGCAAACTTGATGATTTTCTGGAGTTGGCTCGGAAAAAGGGCTTGAGCGAAAAAGAGCGTTTGGCAGAGCTGAAACGTTTAGGATTTAAGCCAAAGGATGAAAACGCCGAGCAGTTTCAGGAATCACTGGAGGAGACAACTCCGGTCGAAAAAGAAGATACTTCTGATGTGAAGGTGGTTGTGAAAAGAAAGGGAAATATTATCAGAAGACGAAAGAGGGTTGCGAAGCCAAAGCCTCCAAAGGAGAAAAAAGCCGAAGAAGACCTTCAGGAAAAAGTGGTGGCACCGGAAGCGCCGGTTGAAAATATTACCGAAGAGAATTCTGAGAAGACCCCGGAGGAATC
>JANTFN010000152.1 GCA_024763435.1 Thermodesulfobacteriota bacterium
ATTTTGCCCTTAATTAAGGCTATTTTGTTGAAGGGAAAAGGGATTCCCTTCGAAATCCCGCCACGGGTATAAAACCAGGGGATTCGACCGTCATGCACCACGGCCATTTGCGGGTAATACAGAGGAATCGCGGGCAACAGCATTGCGTGAATTTTCTGGATTTCGTTTACAATACGATGCCGCTTTGTGCTGTCCATGGTTTCGAGGTTTCGCTTCAACAGGGCCAGTAATTTGGGGCTCTGGGTAAACCTCTCAGACAAAAGAAAATCTCCCGCGATGACATCATTGAGAATTTTCGGGTCGCCTCCAATTCCCCCATGCCCGTTCAGGGCCAGGTCAAAGGACCCCTTCTGGATCATGGCATCAATAGCCGTTTCCTCCATCATCTGTACTGAAACCTTAAGGCCCGCTTTTTCCAGGTCCTCCCTTATAAGCTCTGCCACACGACTGAATCTCCCGGACGCAATCAAGATGAGACGATGGCTTGCCCCCTGGACATGGGTTAGAAGGTGGCGCGCTTTTTCAAGGTCACGCTGGATTTTCGGGAGGTTTTTGTTAAACCAGGGGCTTTGTGGGGGCAGGATTCCCAGAGAGGCCACAGTCCCAAAGCCGTGCAGGACAATCCTGACAAGACGTTCCCGGTTGATGCCAAATAGAAGGGCCTTTCTGAAACGAAGATCCTTCATGGGAGGACGTTGATGATTAATAAGCAGTTTCAATACCCAGTAAGTCGGGCCTGTCATCACCGTGGCGCCTTTCCTCTTCAGGATGGAAGCGGCCTCCGGCGGGACAAGCCCCGCTTGTATATCCCCTCTCAGAAAGGAAAAAACGGGATCGGTTATTTTCCGGAACACGAGGGTCTTGATGATAGGCTTTCCCAGGTAATAGGCCTCATTTCGAATCAGGGCGACAGCCCCTTCACGCTGATGATACGCCTTTAACACGAACGGCCCGCTTCCAATAGCCGCTTTTTTTTGGGGAATGGTCTTAGGAGTTGTGTGCTCCCAGATATGTTTCGGCAGAATCGGCATACTCCCTGCCACATCCTCCAGGAAAGGCGCATACGGTTTGACCAACTGGATGACAACACGGTGGGGTGAAACGGCCCTGGCCGCTTTGACCCGCGACAGGTCAATCCACACATAGGGATACCGTTTCATATAAGAAACCGTAAAGGCCACGTCGTCGGCTGTAACGGGATGGCCGTCATGCCACCGGGCACGTGGGTTTAAATCAAAGATATACTGAAGGGTCCGGGCGTCATACCGCCATCCGGTTGCCAACATGGGCACAAATCCCCGGGTGTCCTTCCAGATCAACGTATCAAAAACCATGCTCATTCGCAGGTAACCCGGACCTCGCGGGTAGTGAAAATATGGGGCAGGAAAACCCCAGTCCTGCCTGTCGCCGATGGTGTATCGTTCCATCAAATTGTGATTCGCAAACCCGGGGGAGGCAATAGACAAAACGGAGAAAACCATTCCGAAAAATACCCATCCAATGATCCACCTTCCACGCATACGCTCTCCATAAAAAAACCAGGATGTCCATGGCACAAAGCCATTCGACCTTCCTGGTCCTTCTCTAACTTATTTCTTTCCTGTAACGCAGTAAAATTCGGCCTTCGTGACCGCTCTGTCCCTTATAAAAAACCTTTCTTCGTCTGTCAAGGACTTTGCGTGTTTTGTCGTGTTTCTTTAATCCAGCAGAACCTGCCCCTACATATCGGCGGGAAGAGCCATGAAACAGCGGAAGAAACGATTTTAAAATGTTCTGATAAAGGCTACTTCAGCTGGTAAACTATGGGAACCTCGACCCACATATCAACAGGAACACCGTTTAGCTTTCCGGGCTTGAATATCCATTTCCTGACCGTCTTAATGGCGGCTCTATCAAGAACAGAGTGACCGCTCGATTTGGCCAGGGTTACCTGAAGGGAACGCCCTTCTTTACTCACCTGGACCTTTAAAACAACCCGGCCCTCAAGTCCTCTTCGGAGGGCAAGCTGGGGATAGGAAAGCCCCGGATTCTTCGCATAATCAGGATACGCCAGTACTTTCTTTTGAGGAGCTGGCGGGCCTTTCACGCCGCTTTCCTGCCTTGCCGGCGACGACGCAACATGTGGCGTATAAATGCTGGGGACAGCGGTATTAACGGCCTCGTTTATCCAGGTCTTTTTTGTGTCCGGGCTTTCCGATACGGTATTTTCGGGTTTGAGCCTTTCCGGCATTGGTTTTTTTGCCTTTTTGGGAATTGTTTTGTGGCGAACCGGCTTAACCACTTTCTTCACTTTTGGGAGAACCCTTTTCTGTTTTACCGGGGGAACCGCCGGGGAAAAACGGGTGGGCTTTACCTTGTGGAGGTCAATATTCGGGCTTTTTATCGGCGATGATTGACGGAGACGAACCCTTATTCTCTCGGGGGGTTTAATCTGGAGGTCCCTTGCGGCGGGCAGATGACGGATAAAGGCAAAAAGAACAGCATGAAAACAAAAAGCAAAGAGGAAACTGAAAAAAAGCGATTTTTTATAAGGATACCAGGATGATGCTGCATCATTCATGACGTGTTTCTAAAACAACTTCCGAAATACCATGGGCCCTGAGGAAATCCAGAACCTGCATGATACGCTTATAGGAAACAGCGCCATCCCCGCTGATCAGGACCGTTGTCTTTTTGAGGTCTTTGCTGGTTGCGAGAATCTCATGTGCAACATCTTCCAGCTCTACCTGGCGATTATTCACAAAAATGTGCCCCGTCCGGGTAATGGATATTTGAATATTCTGGTGCCTTTCCAACGTGGAACTTTTGGCTTCCGGCAGGGTCAAGGGGACCCCGTGGTGAATGGTCATGGAAAGCATGGAATAGATAAAAAAGACAAGCAGGGTAAACATAAGATCCATCAGGGGAGTCATCTCCAGCCTTGCCCCCTTGTGCTCAAAGGGTTTGACTTTGATCATGGTATCGTCTCCTGACTTTCACGCTTTCTTCTCCCTTCAAAGGTTCGCCTGTCTTCGATCAGAGAGAGGATGTTGGCGTTTTTCTCGACTTCCTTGGCGGCATGGTTAACCCTTGAAACAAAATAATTATAAAAAATAAGGGTAGGCATCGCGATAGCCAGGCCAAAGGCCGTGGTAATCAGGGCCTGGGCAATACCAAGGGAAACCACTCGGGGCGCTTCGACGCCCATTTTCCCAAGCATGTCAAAAGAAAAAATAATACCGGTAACGGTCCCAAATATTCCCAGCAGGGGGGAAAGGGTAATGAGGGTTTCCAGGATCATCAGGTTTTTGCTCATATCTTTGACGATTCTTTCGGACGCCGCCTCCATGGCGCCTTCCATAGAGTAAGCCCGGTGCGCAATCCCGTTGAGAAGGACATAGACGACAAAGTCCTTGCTCTCTTTCCCTTTTCGGTAAGCCTCCTCGAACTTCCCCGCATCACACATATCCAGGATTACGGCAACAAGCTTCTTGTCCCTTGAACGGTTGGTGCGGAACCAGAAAATAAACCGCTCCATGACAAACGCAACAGCAAACAGGCTGCATATCAGCAGGGGAATCATCACGGGTCCCCCTCTTTGAAAAAGAGAAATCATTTTTTACCCTTTCAATTTATTCAGTCATGTCCCTTTGTAAAACCCCACTGAAATATGTTATCGCCTCAAGACGTCACTACAACAGATTCAGGGTGCCGTGTTCCATCCTGTAGATTTTTCGGGTCGTTTTTTTGAGGACATCCCGGTGGTGGCTGACGATAATGTAGGTCTGGGCCTTCTGAAGGAGAATATCTTCTATCTTCCGGGTTGCCTTATCATCAAGTCCCGCCGTAGGTTCGTCCAGTAACAGTACCTCGGGGTTCATTGAAAAGAGGGTTGCAAGGGAAACAAGCTTTTTTTCTCCCCCGGACAGGTTGTAAGTCACCCGATCCTCAAAACCGTCCAGCCCCAGGTCATTCAGCGTCCGTTCCACGATACCGTGAACCTCATCCTTGGGGATTCGAAGGTTCAAGGGGCCAAAGGCCACATCTTCCGCCACGGTGGGACAGAAGAGCTGGTCTTCAGGGTCCTGGAACAACAGCCCTACCCGCTTTCGGACCTCATGAAATTCTTTCTCGGCCTTTCTGGGTTTCCCAAAAACGAGAATCTCCCCTCCCGACGGCTTAATCAACCCCACAACCAAGTGAAACAGGGTGGTTTTTCCGCTGCCGTTGGGGCCGACAATCCCGATACGGTCACCCTTTCGGACGTGAAAGTTAAGGCTTTCAAAGACCTTTCGTCCGTTTGGGTATTCAAAAGAAACATCCCTAAATTCAATCAATACCTGATCCCCCACTGCATGAATGCCAGCAATAAAACATAGAATCCCATAAGGATCAAGGCCATCAGGTCCCGTTTACGGAAGGAAAAATGCTGATAAACCCAGAAAGTTCCGTCGAATCCACGGCAGATCATGGCCTCATAGACACGGCTGGAACGTTCGGAACTCTTGAGAAAAAGTGTGCCGAGAAGGTAAGCGTAGGTTCGGTAGGTATGCAGGCCGGTCCCCGGTTCGAATCCCCGCGCCTTCATGGCATTGATTATCTTGTGATACTCCGTGTTGATGACATGGATATAGCGGAAGCTGAAGAAAAAAAGGTGTACCAGTTTATGGGGTACCTTCAGGTGATGAAGTCCATGGACCAGACCAAAGACCGTTGAGGTGGAAAGCAGCGCCATGGAAACAAGGACGATGGCGTTTGATTTAATGGTTATTTCGAGGCAGGTTAAAACACCCTGCCTCGAAACGGCCAGTCCCCAAAGGGTAAAAATCGGTTTTCCGGGGAAGGTGAAGGGTAAAAATATCCAGAGAAAGGCCACAAAGGTATTCACCACAAGAAGCCTGTAGAGGACCTGACGGACCTTCAATCGCGCCAGGATGATAAGCAGGCAGGCAAAAAGGGCCCCTGACAGAAGAACCGAGGGCCTGGTGGCAACCGCGAGGACCATGCTGAACCCTGTCGCCACGAGGATTTTCACCCGTGGATCCATCTTATGAAAAAGGCTCTT
>JANTFN010000153.1 GCA_024763435.1 Thermodesulfobacteriota bacterium
GCGCGTCGGCCCCGCGAGGGACCCGGCCACAACCATGATCACTTCGGCATCCTCGCACCGGTAAGGTTCAATCATTCCATAGCTTCTTCCAAGGAGGTCCCCGTATTCCCGGTCAATCCTGCCAAACGTGTCTGGGACGTCTTCATAGGCCTGGTGAAATTTCATGCGGAATTCCATGTGAAAATCAGGACCCGTTACGCTTCCGAACGCCTGCGCCCTGTCGGTGCTCAGGGCATCGGGCAGGTCTGGCGGGGGAAGAAAGGTGTCAATCACCTCATGCTCCGGAATATCCACCGGCTCATAGGTGTGCGACAGGATAAAGGCGTCATAGATGACCATCACGGGAATCTTGACGGCCTCCGCCAGTTTGAAGGCTTGGACAACCGTATCGAGGATCTCCTGATTGCTTGAACAGTAGAGTTGTATCCAGCCGGTATCCCGCTGGGACAGCGTATCGGTCTGCTCATTCCAGATATTCCAGCCTGGGGCAATGGCCCGGTTCACCGCCACCATGACAATCGGCAGCCGTCCCGCTGCTGCCCAGTGCAGGAGTTCATGCATCAGCAGCAGCCCCTGCGAACTTGTCGCGGTAAAGGCCCGCGCCCCCATAATGGACGCGCCGATGCAACACGCCATCGCGGAATGTTCCGATTCCACTTTAATGAACTTAGCGTCGATTTCTTTCCTCGCGACCATGGCGGACAGTTCCTCAACCACATGCGTCTGCGGGGTAATCGGATAGGCGGAAACAACCTGCGCCCGGGCCAAACGCACCCCGTGAGATGCGGCAAAATTCCCCATCAGTACCTTTTTCATAATCGTTCCTCCACCATAACAATAGCCCCGCGCGGACATTCACGGGCACAGATACCACACCCCTTGCAGTGATCAAGATCGACCTCATAGCCGGTGCCGTCACCCTTCCGGGTAATCGCGATATCCGGGCAGAAAATCAGGCAATTATCACACATGACACAATCACCGCAGTGGAAACACCGGGAGGCCTCTTTTGCCGCCTGGGTTCGGGTTAATCCCCCGACAACCTCGCGAAAGGTCGTTTTGCGCTCAGGCAGCGGCAGGGTCTTCGTCTTTGGAGATTTCACCTCCGGGAAGTAAAAATCGTTGACCTCCTCAAAGGGCACCGTATCTCCCTCCGGAAGGGTCAGCCCCTCCCGGTAGGCGCGCATGGAAATACCCGCGCCGTTGGGAATCTCTATCCGGGAAAAATCGACCTTCTTTTTCTGGAGGTATCCATCAATGGCAACCGCCGCCCGTTTGCCCCAGCCAATAGCATAGGCTACCGTACGCTGACGGCCAATCACATCTCCCGCGACAAAGATATGGGAATGATCCGTTCCGCACAGCGCGGCATCTTCCTTTAACGCGACAGGCCACGGCAGGTCGCCGGGGTCTTCCCCCGTTGCCAGAATCACGGTATCAGCCGCCACGGTAAAGGATTTATCTGAATCCACAATAACCTTGTGACGGCCGGACGCGTCCAGCTTGCCTTCCCGGGTCGGGGCAAACATCACCCCCGTCACACGCCCCTCTTTGTCCCGGCTGATGGCCTGAGGCGCGGCCTGAAAGGTAAAGGCTACCCCCTCTTTTCTCGCGTCGAGGATCTCTTCGGCAAAGGCGGGCATATCTTCTTCCGTCCGCCGATAAACAACGCTTACATCCCCGCCCAGTCTCAGGGCACTCCGGGCGGAATCCACCGCGGCATTGCCGCCCCCAACGACGACAACCTTCCCCTTTATCTTTGATATTTTTCCCTCAACCACGCCTTTCAGAAACGTAAGGGCCTGCCAGACCCCTTCCCCGTCCTGATTCCGGAGCCCGGGGTCCCGAAACCGCTGCGCCCCCACGGCAAAAAGAATCGCGTCAAACCCCTGGGCAATCAGGTCTTCCTGCCACGGCGGTTTCTGTGTCAGGAGGGTAATATCCATCTCCCTCAGGGTCTTAATTTCCCTGTCCAAAACATTCTTGGGCAGGCGATAGGCAGGAATCCCGTAACGCAGCAGCCCGCCGGGCTCCCGGTCCTTTTCAAATACGGTCACGGCATATCCCATCCGTCGCAGGTGATAGGCCGCCGCCAGGCCCGACGGACCCGATCCAATGATCGCTACCGTCTTTCCGTTCGGGGTTATTTCCACCATGCCGGGGTCCCAGTGACCCCTGTCCCCGATCCAGCGCTCCAGCCTGTGGATTCCCACGGGAGAATCCATGGAACCCCGGTTACACATTTGTTCACAGGGATGAAAACAAACCCGGCCACATACCGACGGGAAAGGATTTTCCTCCCGGATACTTGCCAGGGCCCCGTCCACATCGCCTTCTTCCACCTGACGGATGAAGGTCTCAATGGGGTTTCCCGCGGGACATCCCAACATACAGGGAGAAAACCGGGACACGTGAACAGGTTTTACACTCCGCCATGTCCCCGTTGGATTCCACAACGTTGTTCCAAACGTGACCTGAGAATCCGGGAGCTCACTCAATGAATGAAACTGTATCAATTCTCCAAGCATTTTATTTTCCTCTCAAACCTTAAAAAGTATTGTTCCCGCCTACTTCACGAATTCATAGGCTTCCTGAGCCGCAGCGAGATTCTTCTTCACCTTGATAGGACTTTCCTCTCTGACGGCCTCGAGGACCGAGGGCAAGGCGAGAAGTCCGCTGGCGTGCGCGAACGCCCCAAGCACGGCGGTATTCACAATCGGATTCTCCGCGCTCCCGAGGTCATGCCGGACGGCAATCCCGCTGGCATCGACGACATGCACCTGATATGGGGCCAGTTCCGGAAAATCCGACGGGGCCAGTTTTGTATTGATCATAATAAATCCCCCTTTCTGGAGCCCCTGCGCAATATCTACGCGCTCCATCAGCGAGGGGTCCAGAACCACGACATGGGTCGGGGAATAGATATTATGGTGATACAAAACGGGCTTATCATCCACCCGGATAAACGCCGCGACCGGTGCCCCCCGCCGTTCCGCGCCATAGGTCGGAAAAGATTGGACCCCCTTCCCTTCTTTGAAAAAGGCCACCGCCAACATCTTTGAAGCCACCACGGCGCCCTGTCCGCCTCTGCCATGAAATCGTATTTCAAGCATTTGCCATCCCTCTCTTTTGGTCTTTCATGGGGAATAAACCACCACCAACGCCTTCGGAGATTCCTTTCCGATGCCGCGGTAGCCATGTGGAACACCCGAATCGAAATAAATACTATCCCCTTCTTCCAGAACAATTGTTTCATCTTTTGTAAAAAATTCAAGTCTCCCTTCCATAAGATGGAGAAACTCTTCCCCCCGGTGCTGTTGCAATGGGATTTCTTCCCGCTTTCTGATGTCAAATTTGACGAGGAAAGGCTCCATGTGCTTGTCATCTTTCTTGAAAGCGAGAAGTTCATAGGCATAACCGGCATCTTTCCCCTCGAGGATCATGGAACTCCGTGATGGAGAAACCTCATGTCCCCTGACCACCGTGACACGATGCGCGGACGCCTGATCTGAAAAAAAATGGGCAATATCAATGGTCAGGGCCGAGGCTATCTTCAGTAGCGTCGCGATAGGCGGGGAGACCTGTTCATTTTCTATTCTTGAAATCAGGCCCTTCGACAGGCCTGTTCTCGCGGATACATTCTCCAATGTCAGCCCTTTGGACTGACGGATATGCCGTATCTTGGCCCCTATTGCCAGCGCCTTGAGCTTGCTCTGAATTTTCTCCACGCGCACCCCCGTTATTTACCCCTGTTAAATATAAGTTTAATCATATTAAAAATAGATGTCAAGGTTTTTTTACGCTGCTTTAAAAATATTCCTTCTTTAAAGCTCGAAACAACGGATAATCTGATCTCGTTTCATGCGGGGTTGGTTCTTCCGGAAAAATTTGCAGGAGGGGTTGAAAACCCGGGCAAAGAACCCGTGGCCGATCAGTGGCGTGGAATACGGGGCTTAAAATTAAGCTCGTTACAAATAAGTAAGGCCCTACCTTTGCGCGCGTATTGTTTTTGTGTCTTGCCCTTCAGTCTTCAACCTTCTACCTTTCACCTTTTTCTATGTCTCCCAATCCCGCGCGTACCTGAAATCCCGGTCGATGGTCCTTGCCGAAACCTTCGCGATAACCGGTAGCCGGCGTTTGTACTGAGAGGTAACCACCATGGTGTGGATTCTGTCCACGAAGGTGTCCTTAAATCCCAGGTCGATGAGTTCCTGCCGCGCGTATCTTCGATCAACCATGTAATATAAGAGGGTGTCCACATCCCGGTAGGTAAACCCCAGTTCATCCTCGTCTGTCTGACCGGTCCATAAATCCGCCGATGGCTTTTTATCGATGATTTCAGCCGGCACCCCGATGGCTGCCGCCAGTTCCCAGATATGGGTTTTGTAAAGGTCTCCGATGGGATTGATGGAAGAAGCCATATCCCCGAAAATAGTCCCGTAACCGAGAAGAAGCTCGGTCTTGTTGCTGGTTCCGAGAACCAGCGCGCGGTAAAGGCTGGAGTGGTCATAAAGAATCGTCATGCGTTCCCGGGCCATCTTGTTCCCGCGCCGCAGACGGGATGCGTCAGGATATTCCTTGAAATAGGCGTCAATCATGGGCGTTATCTCATGGGTTACGGCGTTAATACCCGTCGCCTTGACCACCGCCCAGGCATCCTCGAGGCTTTGCGGGCTGCTGGCCTTGTAAGGCATCAAAATTGCCCAGACATGTTCCGGAGAGAGCGCCTCCTTTGCAAGGAAGGCCGAGACCGCCGAATCGATCCCCCCGGAAAGGCCGAGGACAACATTGGAAAAACCGACACGTTCTACTTCATTTCGAATAAATTCGACAAGAATTCTTCGTGTCAGGCCGGTATTAATCTTTAAAGCGTTCACGATAAACCCTTTCAAGCTCTTGAATTGTCAGGTGAAGCTGTTCGTCCCGTATCAAGGGCGTTGTAATCCTCTCCCGACGGATAGCACGGTCGGACAAGGTTGTGTGGATAAAATCTTCCTGAATATAGAGGGCCTTGATAATTTGCTCCCCCGAGGGCGAGATGA
>JANTFN010000154.1 GCA_024763435.1 Thermodesulfobacteriota bacterium
GAGACGCTCCTGAATCATCTGAAGGCAAAACACGTAAAACTGAAAAAAACGGTTGAAACCTCCGTTGACGAGATCGAAAAAGATATTGCCGCGCTTGAAGAATCTGAAAAAAAAGTGGAGGAACTGAGTACCTATGGGCTGGCAGGCAATAACGTCCCCTTCCACCTGAAAGAAGATGAAAACAAAAAAAACGCATCGCTGAATGAACTGGAGCGTCTAACACAATTACATCAGCAAGGAGGACTGACAAAAGAAGAATTTATTTTGTGCAAGAAAAAACTTTTAGGGGCATTATGATTCCTTCACACAACATCGCAAGTAAGATGAGTCGCTACAGAATATTAATTGTAGATGATGACCCGTCTATACGCGCTATGTTACAGATGATTTTAAATGAACATGGGGATTATGAGGCCATTACGGCTGAAGATGGCGAAAAAGCCATGGAAATTCTTAAAAATTCCGGCAATATCGATGTTGTTTTATCTGACATTCAAATGCCAAAATTAAACGGCATGGAAATTTTAAGAGAAATAAAGTCCATGGATCCAACGCTCCCCGTCATTATGATAACAGGATTCCCCACGATTGACGTGGCCATTCGCTGCATGAAGGAAGGCGCCTCTGATTTTATTACAAAACCTTTTAAATTTGACCAGGTAGAACTTATTCTCAGCCGGATCGTCCATGAAAGAGAACTTTTACTTGAAAACGCCAAGCTGAAAAACGCGCTGATTCAAACCAGGGAATTCGAAATTCTCAATCGAAAACTATCCGAAAAAATAAAAGAATTGACGATCATGTATGCCGTTAGCGAATCCCTGTCGGGTGCTTTTTCAACGGTAGACAATATCCTGGAAAAATCCCTCGAAATAGCAGCGGAATCCATGGATTGCTCACGGATCTCTATCCTTTTTCTGGACAGGCCAACCCAAACTTTATATATACGTGCCGCGAAGGGGCTTGACAGCGACATTATTAAAAACACCCGAATCCCTGTTGGCGAGGGCATTTCGGGTATGGTTTTCAAACATGGGAAACCGCTGCTGGTAAAAGATGTAGAACGGGAACTTGGACCTGACCTTAGAAACAAATGGTATTACAAGACGCGGTCTCTTATATCCGTACCCTTATTTATACAACAAGAGCCTTTTGGGGTTATAAACGCGACGGATAAAATCGCGGGGGTTCATTTTTCAAGTGATGATTTGCTGTTACTTGAAACTATCGCGAAAAAAGTTTCACTGAACATCGAAAATGTTGTTTTGTACGAGAGTGTTTATGACAACCTCCTGGAAACCCTCATGGCGCTGGTCAAGACACTTGAGGCAAAAGACCCTTATACCCAAAAACATTCGGAGCGTGTAACCTTTTATGCCATGGAAACCGCCAGCAAATTAGGGTGCAATGACGAGGAAATGGAAACCCTGAAGTTCGCCGGATATCTGCATGATATCGGAAAAGTAGGCGTCAGGGATGTTGTTCTCCTGAAAGAAGGAAGGCTGACGGATGATGAATTCCAGGAAATCAAAAGGCACCCGGTTATCGGAGAATCTATTGTTCAACACCTTGAACTCCTCCCGGATGAAAAGGCTATTATCCGCTCTCACCATGAGCGCTGGGACGGGAAAGGCTATCCGGATGGCTTAAAAGAAAAAAAAATCCCCTTTTTAGCAAGAATTATTACAGTCGCGGATGCCTATGATGCCATGACATCCAGCCGCCCCTACAGGAACGGGATGTTACATGAAGCAGCCATGGAAGAACTGTTCCGATGTGAATGGACACAGTTTGACGGCGAAATTGTCGGGGCCTTTGCATCTATCATAGAGGATGTAAGGGGAAAATTAGCGGAAAAAAGCGAAGGGATTATTAATCTTAAAAACAACATAACTGCCTTATAGCACCATAAGAGGAAATATTGGTGAAACAGAGCAACGATACATCAAACCGCCAGTTTGTGAGAGTTAATGGTTTTTTTCCCATTTTATGCGAAAAAATACCCTCAAAAAAGGTCCGGGAAGAAAAAGAGTTGTTTTTCAGCCGCAGGGATGAAACGCCGGCACAGTTTACGGATGAATTTAGCTGGTTAAAAAGACCGCTGGAAGAAAACGCAGGGCCGGAACAGGAGGCATATTCAGAGCAGGAATTCGTAAGTATTCATCTTAAACTTGACCTTATCATCAATCTCCTGATGAAAAGGGAAGTTGACCCGATTTTTCATGAGAAACCCCGTCTGGTGAACATCAGTGGGGCCGGATTACGCTTCAAGGTATCGGAGACGCTGCATAAGGGAGATATCTGTATGGTAAAAATGTTTCTCCCGGTTTTGCCTGTTCGCGTTATCAAGGTATTGGCTGGTGTTGTAAGGGCAAAAGATCTTTCAAAAAACGGAAATAATCTGACAGAGGCCTCTTTTAATTTTGATATGATCGCTGACGAAGATCGCGAAACCATTATTCATTATACTTTTAAAAGACAGCGGGAACTTTTGAGAGAAACACGGGATAAAAGCTGAGAATCTGAGATAAAGATCGAAAAGTGAAGTGCAATTCGTATCAACCTTCACGGCAGGAAAATCTGACACAATGGATTCTACGACTGAACAAACCGGATATATAAAAACATCTCTCTCAGATCTTCAGGGTGCATGGGAAAATTTAAGAGAAGCAGTTGTCAATAATTTTGGGTTTCCAAATTCAGACAAACTCCTCTTTCACATTGACGAAGCCATGAGCTGGGAAACCGCAGAAACCTCCAGAGAATGAAATCTATTTTGCGGCTTGTTCAGAATGTCGCAACACAAACAGAAGCGCCTGATGCGGTAAACGAGTGGCTTGAAGTGGTATGGCAAAACATGGAAACAGCGCTTCTGAAAATTGCTGAAGGGAACATTTGATGAAAATCGATATCGATAAATTGACGGAAAAAGAGCTTATCGATTTGAACCACCGGGTTGTAGAACGTTTGAAGTTTCTTGAATCAATAAGAGCCCATGCCGAAATGATGACATTCAGTGTGGGAGAAAAAGTATGCTTTTCCCCTACCGGCCGCGGGGAAGTTAGGGGTATCCTGATCAAATACAACAGAAAAACAGTGACTGTTTTAACCGAGGATGGTCAAAAATGGAACGTGCCCCCGCAAATGTTGCAAAAGATCCGAAAAGCAAAGCAACCTGTAAAACGGGCAGGTAATGTCATCGAAATTGAGAGAAAATGATATTTTCGGCCTTGCACCCTTCCGGATAAGAAAAAAACGGCAGACGGTTTCCACCTTCAACCTTTTTTCATCAACGCCATCTTGTTTTAGTTTTATCCATCTCCTTATGGTACCAGAAAGGGAAATTATCGGGGCGTAGCGCAGCCTGGTTAGCGCGCCTGCCTTGGGAGCAGGAGGTCGGCCGTTCAAATCGGCTCGCCCCGACCATTTCATCGGAAAAAGGAGACAGACATGGAATTATCAGAAAGGATAGGCCGGATCAAACCCTCCCCTACCCTCGCGGTATCTGCCAGGGCAAAGGCGATGAAGGCACAGGGAATTGACGTGGTCAGTTTCGGCGCGGGGGAACCCGATTTTGATACGCCGGAGAATATCAAAGAGGCCGCCGTACAGGCCATCCGGGATGGATTTACAAAATACACGCCGGCTTCCGGCATCGACGCCCTCAAGGAAGCGGTATGTGAAAAATTCAGGCGTGATAATGGCCTGACCTTTGATAAATCCCAGGTCGTCATCTCTTGCGGGGGCAAACATGCCTTCTATAACCTCGCCCAGGTCCTGCTGAATCCAGGGGACGAGGCCATCATACCCGCCCCCTACTGGGTCTCCTACCCCGACATGGTGCGCCTCGCAGGCGGAACACCGGTTATCGTACCGGCGACCGAAGAAAACGGTTTTAAACTCACGCCGGAGCAGTTTGAAGCGGCCCTTACCGACAAAACAAAGCTTGTGGTCATTAACAGCCCCTCCAATCCCACCGGTGCGGGATATACCGGGGACGAACTCAGCGCCATCGCGGAGGTTATTCTGCGTTATCCAAACACGCGGGTCATTTCCGATGAAATTTACGAAAAGATTATCTATGACGGGTTCAGGTTTACATCCATTGCGAACTGCGGGGATGACATCCTGAAAAGAACCCTCATCATCCACGGGGTCTCCAAGACCTATGCCATGACCGGCTGGCGTATTGGCTTTACCGCCGGCGACGCGAATATTATCAAAGCGGTTTCAATGCTGCAAAGCCAGAGCACCTCCAACCCCACTTCCATCGCCCAGAAGGCGGCCCTTGCCGCGCTGAACGGCCCTCAGGATGCCGTGGCCGAAATGGTTCGCGCCTTTCACGAACGCCGGGATGTCACTATTTCAAGACTCAACAGGATGGATGGCGTTACCTGCGCAAACCCGCGGGGTGCCTTTTACGCCTTTCCGAACCTCAACAGCTACATCGGTAAAAGCTGCGGAGACACCAGAATAAAGGACGGGTACGATTTGGCGGCCTACCTGCTGAACGAAGTCAAAGTGGCCGCCGTACCGGGGGACGCCTTCGGCGCGGTGGGATACCTGCGCCTCTCCTTCGCGACTTCCCTGGAAGAAATCAACAGAGGACTCGACCGGATTGAAGCGGGGCTGAAAAAACTGAAGGGATAGGCTGAAGGCTGTCATGCGCCGGCGGCGACAAGAAGGGTTAAAGTTTAAAGCTGAAAGCTCGAAGCTGAAAGGAAAACATTAAAACAATTTTCTTTTACTGATAACTAACTCCCTTCATCTCTCCAAAAACTTGCAAAATTATATATAGTCAGTACAGTATATTACTTCAAAACAATGGGAATGGAGGCAAAAAATGTCTGCCTTAATTGAACGTGTTTATGAAGAAGCTATTGAATTACCGATCAATGACCGGCTGGTCCTGATTGACAAGTTAATGCACAGCGCCAACTTGCCGGTTCAGAGTGATATTGATGCGGCGTGGTCTGCTGAAGTCGCCAAACGAATTCAAGACCTTGAATCAGGTAAAGCCA
>JANTFN010000155.1 GCA_024763435.1 Thermodesulfobacteriota bacterium
TTTCTGGTTTCCCGTTAAGGGCTACAAAAAAAATAAAGATGAAATAACAGCGACGGTTTCGACAATCGCGGGAAATACCAGGGCGCCGGAAATTTCTGTCCGGCTGAAAGTGGATGGAGACCGGTACAGACAAGGAGGATTCCTTTCTTTTTCCATTAAAGGGGGAAAAGGGGTGGGTAAAGTGACAAAACCCGGCCTGCCCGTAGCGGTAGGCGAAGACGCCATTTATCCTGATTCCATGACATTGATCAAGGAAAACATTCTGGAACTTTCCCGTGTGATGCATTTTGGAAGTATCTGCCAGGTATCTATCACCATCGATGTCCCGAATGGTGAAAAGCTTGCGAGCCAGTCTCTTTCCCGCCGTATCGGCATCGAGGGCGGAATTGCCGTCAAGGAAACACCGGCGCTGAGTCGTCTTGCAACCCCTGAGGCCTGGCAGCAGTATATTGCCGAGGCCCTGCAGGTGGCCCGGGCAACAGAGAACAGAAAAGTCATTCTTACCCCCGGGGCCGCGGGGGTGCGGTTCGCGAAAACCCTGTTCCCTGAATTAAGCGAAGAAGCCTTCATCCTGACAGCGGATCATGTGGATGAAGCCCTGACACAGTGCAAACTTCAGGGGATTGAAGAGGTCGTGTATGTCAGTTTTTTTTCCAAAACATTGAAGGCCATGACGGGAAAACTGAAAATGAAACCGAGGGATTTCGTCACGTCTCTGGTCCCTGTTTTTCATGTTGGCCTGATCGAAAAGACCCCGGAAGACCTTCTTGAGGGCCTGAATCAGGCCAAGACACCAAAAGAAGGTCTGGACTGTCTCATTGAACATAAAGCAGATACGATTTTTTTGCGTATCTGTCAGCGGGCGCACCGGAACCTCATCCGTCTTGTGGGCAATGATTATCCCCTTGAGATTATCCTGCTTTCCTACGACGGCGAAGTTCTTTCAAAATTCAAGAATGAAGAAAGGTACGGAATGTCCAATATCCTGAACTATGCAACCAGCCATTCTCGGGGAACGACCCCGCTCGAGGAGACCTTTTAAGTTTTGGCAGGTCACAAAATTTCCCCCGATGGGGCACTCATGATTCAGGGAACGGCTTCCCATGTAGGGAAAAGTGTCCTCGTCGCCGCGCTGTGCCGGATTTTTCATCGTCAGGGGCTCCGGGTAACCCCCTTCAAGGCCCAGAATATGGCGTTGAATTCTTTTATCACCCAGGAAGGGGGTGAAATAGGCAGAGCGCAGGCCTTTCAGGCACGTGCCGCAGGCGTAGTCCCAAGTGTGGATATGAACCCTATCCTGTTAAAACCTTCGTCCGATACAGGCGCGCAGGTTATTATCAACGGCAAGGTCCATGCCAATATGAACGCAAAGGCCTATCATGCGTTCAAGCCACACCTCCGGGGGACCGTCCAGGAGAGCCTGAACCGCCTGAAGAAAAGGTATGATATTATCCTTATGGAGGGTGCCGGCAGCCCTGCCGAGATTAATCTGAAAGAGAATGATCTTGTTAACATGGGAGCCGCCAGGATGGCTGGCGCCCCTGTGCTTCTTACGGGTGATATTGACCGGGGCGGAGTTTTTGCCGCGCTGTATGGCACTGTGGCCCTGCTCGATAAAGAGGAACGGCCCTATTTAAAAGGGATGATCATTAATAAATTCAGGGGAGACGTATCCCTCCTCACCCCTGGACTTTCAATGATTGAAGACAAAACGAGCCTTCCGGTTATGGGCGTTATTCCTTATTTTCATGATCTGTATCTCCCTGAAGAAGACAGCGTAGGGCTGAAGAACACGCAGGGGCCTTCCGGAGCAGCGATAAAAATAGGAGTTGTACGTCTTCCTCATATTTCAAATTTCACCGATTTTGATGTCCTGGCCATGGAACCGGATGTCTCTCTCATTTATATTAATTCCGGTAAAGACCTGCAGCAATTCGATGCAGTTATCCTTCCCGGCAGCAAAAACACCCTGACAGACCTTACCTACATCAGGCAACGCCACCTTACGGATTCTCTCATCAAATTTGCCGGGGACGGGGGAACGGTGGCCGGGCTCTGCGGGGGCTACCAGATTCTCGGCAGGGTCATTCATGACCCCGGCCATGTTGAATCAAAACTGGAAGAGGTTGCAGGCCTCGGTCTGTTGGATGTGACAACAACGCTGCACCCTCGAAAAACAACCACCCTTGATGAGGCCCGTTTTTTCGACAGGGCGAAAGCCTTTCCCCTTACAGGATATGAGATTCACATGGGTGTGACGGAACATGGCGCTGACGCCAGCCCGTTGTTTGAGATTACCAGCCGGAACGGGACCCCTTGTAAAGTCAGGGATGGGGCCTCAAATTCAAGCGGCAGGATATGGGGGACATATCTCCATGGCATCTTTGACAACGACGCCTTCCGGCATGATTTTCTCAATACCCTGAGACAGGCAAAGGGACTTCCGCCCCTTTCCGGAACAGGCATTTTTTACGAACAAAAGCTCGAAGAAAGCCTTGACAGATTGTCAGAAACCGTTTCAAATGCCCTCGATATGGAGGCCATTATGAACATTATCGACAGGGGGATAATGTAGATGATTCCGCAGCTGCATGGTGGAAACATTAAAACAATAAAGACCCTTTGCGCCCCGAATTGCGCGGAGATACTTGATTTCAGTATCAGTGTTAACCCCCTGGGCCCTCCCAAAGGGCTCAGAGAGGCCCTCTGCGATGGGTTTGAGACGGTTCTTGCCTATCCGGAAATAACGGCGGATACCTTCAAATCCAGGCTTTCAGAATATCATCGCCTGCCGCCTGACCATTTTATCGCTGGAAATGGCAGCGCGGATCTCCTGTATTCTCTCGTTTCCCTTCTTCCCTGCAAACACGCGTTAATTCCTTCTCCCACGTTTATCGAGTATGAACGCGCCTGCGGGATTCACGGATGGCAAATCACCCACCTGCCACCGAAAAATAACCATGACTTTTCCCTGGACCTGGCGGGGCTGTCGGGAGTTATGATTTCCCATTCAGCCCTGTTTCTGTGTATCCCCAATAATCCCACGGGGCAGGCCTTTCCTGCGGATATTACAGAAGGAATCATCGATGAAGCCCAAAGAAAAGGCGTGTTTGTTGTTGTAGATGAGGCCTTTCTGCCTTTTACGGATGTCCCTTCCGCAATACCCCTTGTTTCGAAACATAAAAACCTTATCATCCTGCGCTCCATGACAAAATCGTACGCCATCCCCGGACTACGGCTGGGGTACGCGGTTGCCGCACCTGAAATTATTGCGAACTGGGGGAAATTTCTCCCCCCATGGAATGTCAACGCCCTCGCTCAGATGGCTGGCATTTACTGCCTGAAGCAGGGCAAAAAGCATCTTGATAACAGCGCGCTGTATATCAGTAAAGAGCGCGCCTGGCTGACGCGGGAAATCACAAAGGTATTCCCCCTGCAACCCCTTCCCGCTGAGGCAAATTATCTTCTTATTTCTACAGAAAACAGCAACGTTACCGCCGATGACCTCTACCTGACTCTGGCCCGACAGGGGATCGCCATCCGTCATTGCGGGTCCTTTCGGGGAATGGGAAACCGGCATGTGAGAATAGGCATAAGAAAAAGAGAGGACAACCTGAAGTTGCTTGCGGCGCTGCGGCGTGTAATCCTTGAAAAAAAGCGATTTCCGGAGGCACCCGCTACTCCGAAACCTGATATCTTCCATGAATAATCCCGAGGGCGCATTTTCCAGCCCGCTTCCTTTTATGCGGGCCGCGACCGCTTATGCAGAATCAAAGATCCTGCTGACGGCCGCGAAGATTGGCCTTTTTTCCCCTCTTCCCGGGGGAATTGTCGCTGCAACCTTTGCGCGACAGCATGACCTGTCGGAACAGGGGATTAAACTGTTGCTGAATGCCCTTGTTACCCTCCATGTCATGATCAAAGAAAATAACGGGAGCTACAGGCTGCGGGAAGACATCGCTATTTTATTCAGCCGTTATCCTGGAATGGTGGCAGACATGCTGCATCACGATCATCTTTACAGCGTATGGGAACACCTTGAGGATAGCATCCGGACCGGGGAAAGCGCAACACCATCCACAGAGGACCTTTCAGCGTATCCCGCCTCTCTTGAGACTTTTCTTCTGGCCATGCGTGCCCACGCAACGTATCTTGTCCCTGATCTGTTCCGTCTGCCGGGATGGGAGAAAAAGCGCAATCTGCTTGATCTTGGCGGGGGTGGGGCTGGATTTGCGGGGGCCTTTACAAAGGCCTTCAAAAACTTGTCCGTAACCATTGCCGATCTCCCCGACGCAATTGCGATTACGAAAAGACACCTTGAAGAAACAGGGGGAACAGACCGTATTTCTCTGTTCCCGTGCAACTGTTACAAAGATTCTCTCCCCGAGGGCCCTTTTGAGAGTATTCTGATTTCCCACCTCGTACATATTTATCCCGCGCGAGATAACAGGCGGTTGATTCACAAGGCGGCGCAACACCTTCACCCGCATGGCGAGCTTCTCCTGCTGGACTATTTTCTGGATGAAAACGAAACAGCCCCAAAAGAGGCTGCCATTTTTCGCCTCCTTATGAAAATGGGCACACCGCAGGGTGACTGTTATGCCCTCCCTGTCACCTTCGACTGGCTGGAATCGGCCGGGCTCACCGCGCATCGGGTCATTCCCTTACAGGGAGGCAACACCCTGATCGTCGCCCGACGTCGATAGCCGCGTTCCCATGATTGTTCCCGCCGCTATAATTTTTTATATTGTTATGGGATTTTTGTCCTTTGCCCTCGCGGGTTTTTTCGATATTTCCCTGTGGCACTTGTTCCCCCACATCCCGAGCATGTCATCCTATGCCATCGTCTCATGGGGTGTCATAACAGGTCTAACCATCGTCGTCCTCAGCCGATTTCTGGAAAGATTCCGATTTTTTTCAAGGCTCAGCGATACCCTCAAGCGGCTTCTCCCCGATATGAAGATTTTTTCTATCATTCTCCTCGCAGTTTTTTCCTCTCTTGGAGAAGAGATGTTCTTCA
>JANTFN010000156.1 GCA_024763435.1 Thermodesulfobacteriota bacterium
GTTTCATATTCAATCCCCAGTTTCGGATAATTTCTTGGCAGTTGATTACAGGCAAAGACATCGATATCAAGATCGACAATCAATTTCCTCAGAAGCTCCTGCCCTTCGGGACTTCTCAGGTTCAGCGTAACGGCCTTTTTCCCGCAGTTGTTCGGGAGAAAATAGGTGTTCATCCCCTTTTCACCCAGGGCGTTTTCCCCGATAAAACGATTCGGGTCTCCGAATTTAGGATGTTCCAGCCGGATAATCTCCATCCCTTCCTGCGCGAGCCTGTAAGTGAGAAAGGGGAGAACCGTGGCCTGTTCCAGACTTAAAACCTTAATATTCTCAAAAAGTCCCATTTATTCGCCTCCTTTTTATTTACAGGAAATATACAGAGTTTACGCCGGGTATGTCAAGAAAAACCTCGCTGCGTATCCATAAGAAAAAAGAAACAGAATCAAAGGTCTTATTAGAATTCAGAATACACTGGAGGCGGCAACCGGATTCGAACCGGTGGATAACGATTTTGCAGACCGTCGCCTTACCACTTGGCTATGCCGCCGTTTGTCTGGAGCGGGAAACGGGATTTGAACCCGCGACTTCAACCTTGGCAAGGTTGCACTCTACCTCTGAGTTATTCCCGCTCGCTTTTTTCTGTATAGTAAAAAAATAATCATGTGTCAAGGATGATGATGCCGGAAAAAATAAAATTGAGCACAGATTTTTACAGCTCCTGTCTGTGGTTTTTATGATCAGGTGTTTCCTCTGGTGTTTTGGAACATTCCCCGCTACAATGACCCTTGCAGAAAAGAGTGTAATGGAGGAAAATTTACCATGGGTTTCTGGGCGCATTTGCCGGAACACATCAATCCGGATATTCTGAGAATAGGATCATTCCAGATTCGGTATTATGGCATCATGTACCTGTGCGCCTTTGCGACGGTTTATGCCCTGACGGTTTACCGGTTGAAACATGAATCCTTTTCATTCACAGTGGACCAACTCCAGTCTTTTTTTGTCTGGGCCGTGCTTGGCGTGCTTGTAGGGGGCCGGCTGGGATACGTCGTGTTTTATGGCTGGGCCTATTATTCGACCCATCCCCTGGAGATTATTCTCCCCTTTGATTTCTCAGGCGGGGTTCATTTTACGGGAATATCTGGGATGTCCTACCATGGCGGTTTCATCGGTGTTGCCCTGGGGACACTGATATTTTGCCGCCGCAACAAGATAAATTTCTGGCGTTTTGTTGACCTGATATGTCCGGCTATTCCCCTGGGTTATACCTTTGGACGGATAGGGAATTTTCTGAACGGGGAACTTTACGGCCGGATTACCACGGTGCCTTGGGGGATGTATTTCCCCATGGATGCCACGCACCGGCTGCGCCATCCCTCCCAGCTGTACGAGGCGTTTTTTGAGGGGATCTTCCTGTTTATTATTCTCTGGTCAGTCAGGAAGCGGGGGCGGTTTGACGGATTTCTCTTTACCCTTTACCTCATCGGCTACGGAACCGTCCGATTCTTCATCGAGTTTGTGCGGCAGCCCGATCCCCAACTGGGATTTGTCCTGGGACCTCTGAGCATGGGGCAGGTTCTCTGTCTGCTGATGGTCTTGGCGGGGATAAGTGTGATGGTAAAAAAATGGCCTGATAAAACAACCGTGACGAAGCGGAAAAAGGGCCGAACACGGAACGGATAGGGGCAGGGCGCGTGTTTTCGGCTGTGGAGCGGTTTGTAGAAGATAGCTTCGGGAAGCAGGATGACCCGCATTACATTATCCATTTGAAACGAACGGCCTACTGGGCTAAAAGGCTGGACCCGGCTTGCGATGAAGCCGTTTTAATAGCCGCGATTTCTCATGATATCGAGCGCGCTTTTATGGCGCCGTCTGACTTGTGTGAAGGGTTAAAAGACGGTTTTCTGGACCCGGTTTATCTGGCCCGGCATCAGCAGCGCAGTGCTGAAATTATTTCAGGCTTTCTCCAATTAAAGGGAGCGTCACCTGACCTGGTCGCGCGTGTCAGGACGCTTGTTTCAAAACATGAGGAAGGGGGCAGCGAAGCGCAGAACCTTCTCAGGGATGCGGATTCCCTTAGTTTTCTGGAAAACAACATAACGCATTTTGTTGCCGCGGAGGGGCCCTCTGTGGGCAAAGGCCTGATCAAAAGAAAATTTGACTGGATGTATCAAAGAATTTCGTCTCCAGTTGCCCGGGAGATAGCAAAAAAATGGTATATTCAGGCGCTGAGGTGTCTTGATGAAGAAGGAGAATCGATTTGATAGTATGCCGGGAACATGATTTGTGTGAAAAAAATCAGGAGGAGTGGCAATGAGAGAGGTTGTGATTGTGAGTGGTGTCAGGACGCCTGTTGGAAGGTATATGGGGGCGTTGAAGAATGTTGAGGCCTATGATCTGGCGGCCTTGGTGCTCAGTGAGGCCATCAGCCGAGCTGGTGTGAAACCTGAGATGGTTGATGAAGTGATTATGGGGCAGTCTTACCAGAATGGCGAGTATGTTAATGTGGCTCGCATGGCGCTTCTTAAGGCAGGTTGGCCCGAATACATTCCCGGCATTACCTTGGACAGGCGTTGTTGTACCGGGCTGGATGTTGTCAGGATGGCTGGGGCCTTAATCCAGTCGAATCAAGTGGATTTTGTGGTTGCGGGGGGTGTTGAAAGCATGAGCAATGCAGAGTTCTATCTCCCGGGAAGCGTCAAATGGGGAATTGGAGGAAAAGGGCAGATGCCAAGAGGGCATGGTGACCTTTCCCTGTGGGGCCTTCCTTTCTATGACCGAATTCAAAGAGCCCGCGTTATGTCGCAACCTGTTGAGCGTTTTGGTGTACTGCCTTCGATGATGTCATGGGCCGAAACGGCCGCGGAAGAAGAAAATATTTCACGAGAGGATTGTGACCAGTGGGCGCTTGAGAGCCACAGGAAGGCTTGTGCTGCGCTTGAGACCGGAAAATTTGATAATGAGATTGTTCCGGTGACGGTTCCTCAGCAAAAAGGGCCTTCACATATTTTCGAACGTGATGAAACACCCCGTTTTGATACGTCTCTCGAAAAACTGGGTCGTCTCAGGCCTGTAATGGGAGGAGTTTGTACGGCCGGAAATTCGTCAAGTGAGAATGACGGAGCGGCTGCGGTGGTTGTGACTTACGCCGAAAAGGCCCTGGAGCTTGGTCTGGAATCCTTCGCGACTTTGAGGTCGTGTGCTGTAGCGGGAGACGACCCCAGAAAGGCCTATAAGACGGTACCTCTTGCTGTTGAAAAGGCCCTGAAGCTGGCAAATCTTACCATAAGCCAGATTGATTTAATTGAGATTCAGGAAGCGTTTGCTTCTCAAGTTCTGGCCGACTTGAAAGGAATGGGGTTGGGGAGCGAGGATTATCACAGGGTTAATGTGAATGGCTCCGGAATTTCACTTGGTCATCCTATTGCCTGTACGGGAACCCGTGTGCTGGTAACACTTCTCTATGAGATGCGAAGGAGAAATGCCCGGTATGGCCTGGCGTGTATTTGTGGCGGAGGCGGCCTCGGGATTGCGGCAATCCTTGAGAGAAAAACATTATGATATTAAAAAGACAGGGAGAGTGTGGATGAATTTTCAGTTGGATGAAGAGCAGAAAGATATCATTCGAGCCGCAAGGGAATTTGCCGAGGGAGAATTTCCAAACTATGCCGATGATGCAGATAAAAATGAAACATTTCCCCGGGCTTTGTGGAAAAAAGGGTGTGAACTGGGTTTTGTCGGTGTTTTTTTTAATGAGACCTATAGCGGAGCTGGCCTCGGGTTTTTTGAACACGCCCTGATTATGGAGGAATTCTGGCGGGTGGATCCCGGGTGTGGTCAGGCGGTTCTGGGTGCCTTGTTCGGTTCACAAATGATTCACCTCTTCGGAACGGATGCACAGAAAAAGAAGTGTCTGACGCCTGTTGCCAGGGGAGAAGCCATTATGGGGTCTGCTATCACGGAGCCCGACGCGGGGAGCGATGTGGCGTCTGTAGCAACCCGTGCGGAATTAAGGGGTAATGTCTATACCCTTAACGGGAACAAAATGTTTATTTCAAACGGGAGTATTGCGGACTATTTAACAGTTCTGTGTGTCACGCATCCTGACGCTGAAAATCGTCATCACCGTCACAGTGTCCTCATCGTAGAAACGGACAGGGAAGGCTATGAGGCAAATAAGCTGAAAGGGAAACTGGGTATTCGCGCCTCGGATACCGCCGAGGTTTCTTTCAGTAATGTTAAGGTACCAGATGATCATATCGTGGGAAAACCGGGCCGGGGTTTTTATCATTTTATGGAATTTTTTAATCATACACGGGCCCATATTTGCGCCCAGGGTGTTGGTGTGGCTCAGGGAGCCTTTGAAAAGGCAGTTAAACACGTCAGGGCGAGGGTCCAGTT
This sequence comes from Thermodesulfobacteriota bacterium, assembly GCA_024763435.1. Classification (GTDB taxonomy): domain Bacteria; phylum Desulfobacterota; class S145-22; order S145-22; family S145-22; genus JANTFN01. The sequence goes on from JANTFN010000156.1 coordinate 4,399, forward strand.
CGGGAAATATCTGGGACAGTTTCAATCCATTCAATTTAAACTTGCTGAAATGGCGACGCGAATTGAGGCGGCTCGAACGCTTTACTGGCGGGCGGCCTGGAATATTGATCACGGTATCGAAGACCACAAGCTGGTTGCCATGGCCAAATGGTTTGCTGGTGAGACAGGTGTTTATGTGACAAACGAGGCCATTCAAATTCATGGCGGCTACGGCTATCTTGGCGAATATGGGGTGGAGCGTCTGTATCGGGACGCCAAGATTGTTGAAATTTACGAAGGAACCAAAGAAATTGAAAAACTGATTGTTGCGAGAAATATTCTCGGAAAGATGTAGGCCCTGAATCCGTGGTTAATCTGAAAAAAAATTCTAAGGTTATGAGTGCCCACGAAGCGGTCCGCAGATTTGTTCATGATGGTGATCTGATTACTTTTGGAGGATTTACCATTACACGGAATCCCATGGGATTGTGCCATGAGCTTATCCGCCAGAAAAAGCGGAATCTCCATGTTGCTGTTCACTCACAGGGCCAGGCCTTTGACCTGTTGATCGGCGCAGGGTGTGTCTCTCTGATTGAGGTGGCCTATGGTGGAACGGCCCGTTTTTCCCCCGG
>JANTFN010000157.1 GCA_024763435.1 Thermodesulfobacteriota bacterium
TGAAGATTTCGCGATTTTCCTGACGGGCCCTGCGGAGGTATAATACTCGGTAACCAGACCAATCAACATGCCGGCTACCAATCCGGAAAGAACGGCCCAGAAAACCCCTATCGGGAGCTTCAGGTAAACGGTGATGATATAGGAAAAGATAAGCAGACACGCCGCGCTGATGAAAGTGGAATAGCGTAATGCCGCCTGCGGGCTCATGCGCTGGAGGATTTTAATGGATAAAATCCCAATAAAAGAGGCAATGAGACCGCCCATAACCACGAGCAGCGGATAAGCCATGTAAGACAGACGCGCCGATACAGCGAGGCTGGACGTGGCGCCAATGGCGATGGTGGCAATAATAGAGCCTACATAGGATTCGAAGATATCCGCGCCCATGCCGGCGATATCCCCCACATTGTCCCCCACATTGTCGGCGATGACGCCGGGGTTTCTCGGGTCGTCTTCAGGAATTCCCGCTTCGACTTTTCCAACAAGGTCGGCGCCGACGTCCGCGCTTTTCGTATAGATACCGCCACCGATTCTCGCGAACAGGGCAATGGAGCTGGCGCCCATGGCATACCCGTTGATGACTTGGGCCGTCGCGGGATCCTTGCCAAAGAAATAATAAAAGATACCAATGCCTATAAGACCGAGGCTTGCCACAGACAGTCCCATGACAGACCCACCAAAGAAGGCGACATTCAGGGCCTTTGCCTGACCGGATTCATAGGCGGCCTGGGATGTCCGGACATTCGCGCGTGTCGCGGCGTTCATGCCGAAAAAGCCCGCCAGCATGGAGCTTATAGCCCCGCTGAGAAAGGCAATAGCGGTATAGATGCTGATTTTCCATGACATCAGCAGGAATACCACCACAATAAAAATGACAAGAATAGAGTATTCTTTTCTTAAAAAAACCATGGCGCCTTTGTGAATCATTTCCGCGATTTCGCGCATTGCCTCGCTACCATCATTCTGTTTTTTGACATACAGATAAATAAGCCAGGCAATAAACAACCCGATAATGCCAAACAGAGGTGCGAATTTTGTCATACCATACATGTTTTCCTCCTTTACGCTCTACGATTGAGATAGTTTATGGCGTGTTTTGTCCCCCGTGCCAACCAGAGATCCACGCCTTCCCCGATTTTTTCCAGCACATCGTCTAAAGAGGCCTCTTCTTCCCTGTTAAAGGGGGTGAGGACATAGTCGGCTGGATCTATGCCTTCCGGGGGCCTCCCGACCCCGATTCTAATACGAAAAAAACTACTTGTCTGTAACCTGTCCATAAGAGACCGTATGCCTTTATGGCCGGCATCCCCTCCTTTCCATTTTATTTTTATCCTTCCAAACGCAAGGTCCAGATCATCATGGACAACAACCATGGAATCTCCTGACCCGCCTTTCCCGTCAAGTAACCGGGAAACGGCCTCTCCGCTCCTGTTCATATACAAGGCCGGTTTGAACAGGGTGATCTTTACTTTCCGGGCACGCACTTCCCATAACTCACCTGTTTTCAGCTTCTTCTTGCCGGTGGTAATAAATTTACCTGCCAGGAAATCAATAACCCTGTATCCGATATTGTGCCTTGTGTGGGTATAAACGCCTCCCGGATTTCCAAGGCCAACCCAGAGGTGGGGAAAATTCTCGGGTAAGTCCAATTATTCCTTTGTTTCCTCTTCCTCTTCCGAATCGGTGGTTTCCTCTTCCATTTCCTCTTCTTCTTCCACGACTTCCTCTTCGGCCTCAGGCGCGGAAACGGTCGCGAGTGTAAAGTTGCTGTCCGCGACGATCGTATAGTTTTCTGCCGTGATGTCATCTACATGAATGGAATCGCCAAGCTCGAGTTCGTTGATGTCAAGCTCAATAACCGAGGGGATGTTGGTTGGCAGCGCTTTAATGGTCAGTTCCCTTCGAATCTGCTCCATAATCCCACCCATTTTGACGCCGGGAGGCGTCCCTATGAGTTTGATGGGCACATCTACCTCAACTTCCCGCTTCAAGTTGACTTCATACAGGTCCGCATGGATCCACCTGTAATTGATAGGATCGATTTGAATATCCTTAACCATCGCGTTTCTTTTTTTTCTGTCAAGGCCTGAAATACTGAGTTTCAGCAAGACCCGTGACCCATATTCCGTTGCCAGGGCCTTTTCCAGGTCCTTCGGGTTCAGGGTTATGGAAACGGGTTCATTGCCCGGACCGTAAAAAATTCCAGGGATAAAACCATCCCGACGCAGCTTTTTGGCTGCTCCTTTCCCAGTTGTTTTTCTGTGCGTTACTTTTAGTTCTAATTGTTCCATATTACCTCCTTGGTCTAAACAAATAGAGAACTTACTGAGTCTTCCACATGAATTCGATGAATTCCTTCCGCCAACAGCCGTGCAACGGATAAAACCTTTATCCGTTCAAACTGGGCGGTTTCGCCCATCAGAGGAATGGTATCGGTTACCACGATTTCTTTGATGGATGAGTTCTTAAGGCGTGTCAGGGCCTTTCCCGATAATACAGGATGTGTGGCCGAGGCGTAGACCTCCCGGGCACCATGCTCGAGAAGTGCTGTTGCGGCGTGTGTCAAGGTCCCGGCGGTATCTATCATGTCGTCCAGCAGAATGGCGGTTTTGCCTTCCACATCGCCAATGATATTCATGACCTGGGAAACGTTTGCCACTTCCCGCCGCTTATCAATAATTGCGAGTTTCGCCTTCAGGCGCTTTGCAAATGCCCGGGCGCGTTCAACCCCTCCCGCGTCCGGAGAGACAATGACCAGGTTTTCGCCATTGGAAAACTTTTTTGAAAGATAATCCAGAATAACGGGAAAGGCGTAGAGATGGTCAACCGGGATATTGAAAAATCCCTGAATCTGTCCGGCATGCAGGTCCACGGTCATTATGCGTGTTGCCCCTGCCGCGGTAATCAGGTCGGCGACAAGTTTTGCCGAAATAGGTGCCCGGGGCGAGACCTTTCTGTCCTGGCGGGCATACCCGTAATAGGGAATAACCGCGTTAATTCTTTGTGCTGAAGCCCGTTTAAGGGCGTCAATCATAATCAGGAGTTCCATTAGATTATCGTTGCCGGGATGGCATGTTGACTGGATGACAAAGATGTCCTTTCCGCGCACGCTTTCGTTAATCTCAAGGTTAATCTCGCCATCGCTGAAACGTTTGACGATAGCGTCTCCAAGCGGGATATCGAGATGTTCGCAAATTTTCTGCGCAAGGGCCCGGTTCGAATTGCCACAAAAAACTTTCATTTTTCCTCTCTCACTGTTTTGTAAGGGGATTGGCTGGGGTGGGAGGATTCGAACCTCCGAATGCGGGCTCCAAAAACCCGTGTCTTACCACTTGACGACACCCCAAGAGAACAAAACGCTACTGGTTTTGTATTTCTTTTTCGTATTCTGCCAGTACCTTCTCTTCAATCATCTTCCTTGTTTCGTTGTTCAGGGGATGTGCCGTATCCTTGAAAGTGCCGTCTTTTCTTTTTTTACTTGGCATGGCAACAAAAAGCCCGTTATTTCCGTTAATAATTTTCAGGTCTCGAACGACAAAGCAATCATCAAATGTGATGGTTACATAGGCCTTCAGCTTTTCCTCATTAACAGGAAAGACCCTCACTTCTGTCACGTCCATTTACATCCCTCCAGCACACATCGCTGCCCTGCCAAATTGGCCGGGCTGAAAAAAGCTTCCACCCGGGATACTCTTCCCGCAACTGGGACAGCGCCTTCGAGGCCGCAGCCCCGGACATAAAAATTCCAAAGACGGAAGACCCACTTCCCGACATTCCTGCCTCAGCGGCACCAGATGCCAGCAATTTCATCTTAAAAGCCTTTAAGAAAGGGTATCTTGGAAAAACGACCTTTTCCAGGTCATTAATAAGGCGCCATCCGGTCTTTCCATGCTTTCCCTTCCCTGTCAGGCTGAAGGGCATTCTAACCCGTGCATTCGGGTTTGTCAACTCCAGAGGAAAGGCTTTATAAACTTTCGAAGTCGGGATGAAAAGCCCCGAAAATCCAATGACAAGCCAGAAATCAGGGACAAGCCGCGCGGGGCGCAGAATTTCTCCAACACCTGTTGCCATACAAGCCCGTTCCTTAAAAAAGAAAGGGATATCCGCGCCGATCCGCTGACCGATTGCCCTGAGTTTATGATTGGGAAGTTTCAGCCCGTAAAGCCAGTCCAGCCCTTTCAAGACGGCCGCGGCATTGCTACTGCCGCCGCCCAGTCCCGCGCCGGCCGGGATTTTCTTGTCTATCCTGATGCGTATTGCCCCGGTTGATATTCCGGCGGCTGAAAGTTGCCTGACGGCCTTAATCGTTAGATTCCGGTCATCTGAAGGGATGTCAGGGACATTGCACTGAACGCTGACGCCATTAATTTTCGGGCCTGTTTCAAGTGTTACCCTGTCCGCCAGGGTGACGGGAACCATCAAAGAGCGGAGCCTGTGATACCCGGAAGGGAGACGCCCCTGGATAATAAGAAAAAGATTAACCTTTGCGGGGGACCAGACAGTAACCCAGCCTCTGCTTTTATCTCCCCGAAGGATCCACGACGATTCCATGCCTCTAACCGCACCGTCTCAAGCCGGGTCCACAAGGCTTACAGCCCCGACGGGGCAGGACTCTTCGCACGCGCCGCACTCGATACATTCCTCCGGCAGCGCCACCCTGGATTTTTCGTTCTCCAAAATAAAAACCTCCCCGGGGCAGGCCTCAACACATGCCCCGCATCCCGTACATAACGGCAACGATATCTGTGGAATCATTTTGATAAACTTCCCTGAAAGATCGGATTATAAAACATGAGGTTTTTTAAAAAATAATTTCATGAAGTTCAAAAAAATGTGCTGAAGGCGTAAAGCAGGCAGCTGACGCCCTCAGCCTGAGAATTTCCTGCTGTCAAACGGCCTCGACACTTTGTATTTCAGGGACCATTTCTTTTATAATTCTTTCCACACCCATTTTCAGTGTCATGGTGGACATGGGACAGGACCCGCACGCGCCTTTTAACT
>JANTFN010000158.1 GCA_024763435.1 Thermodesulfobacteriota bacterium
TGATCAGGATGGCCATATCCTCACAGGGGCACCGAGAGGAAACAGCCGGGAAGCAGATTCTTTAGGCAATCAGAATTTGCAGACGGGGATGGAGAAGAGACTCGAAAAGAAGATTCAGTCAATTCTGGGAAGAGTTGTTGGACCCGGGAAAGTTGTGGCAAGGGTGTCTGCCAAAATAGATTTTACATCTGCTCAGGAAACGGAGGAAACATTCAATCCGAAATCTGTTGTTCGAAGCGAACAGCACAGCGAGGAAAAGTCGACTTCTGCTAACGCTGCTTCCGGTGTTCCCGGTGCCGGTTCAAATATTCCCGGTCAGACGGCTTCGGCAAAAAAAGCAGGTGGAAAATCAAACCAGTTCAAAAAAACCAGTGATACAATCAACTATGAAATAAGCAAAATCGTGCGTAAAAAAGTACTCCCCCCTGGTGCGATAAAGAACCTTTCCGTTGCGGTACTTCTAGATGGCACCTATAAAATAAAAAAGAATAAAGAAGGAAAAACCGTTAAGGCTTACGTGCCGCGCACAGCTGAAGAGATGAAAAAAATCGAAGATATTGTTAAGGGGGCTGTTGGCTTTAACGCGGAACGTGGCGACAAGGTGAATGTGGTCAATATTCCTTTTGAAACCATGCAGGAAGAAGCCATAAAGGTTTCCTTTATGGATCGTTTTTTAAACAGAGAAATTCTGCTTCCAGCGGCTAAATACGGGACAATTCTCCTGATATTTTTTCTGTTCTACCTGTTTATCATCGGGCCTTTCCTCAAGTGGCTTAAAACCCAGCAGCTTGCCCTTCCCGCGTCTCAAACGCCAGAGGCCCTGGCAGGTGGCGGTGGTCAGTATCCCCTGGGGATTGCCCTGTCCCCGGAAATTCAAAAAATCAGTGGGCTTGCGCGTACAAATGCTGACAGAATGGCAGAATTGATTCGCACGCTGCTCAAGGAAGCCCCCTGATAATGTCCCCCCACGAGGAAAACCATGAAAGGTTCTGAAAAGGCCGCGGTTATTCTTTCCGCATTAAGTCCCGAGCTGGTTCAAAAAATCCTTGCCCATTTGTCTTCCGAAGAAATCAGCAAACTTGAAAGCGCGAAAAGTGCTATTGCCGCGCTTCCCCCGGATGAGGTTAGCGGCGTTTTCAGGGAGGTTTCGGAAAAGATTGCGAGGATAGAACCAACATCTCCGGAACTTGAAAATTTAAAAAAAAAGAATGAACAAAAAAAAGGGAATGGAGAAAATATCCCTGAAGAAGAGGAAGAAGACTCCCAGGAAAGGTTGAAGATTCTTCTTGAAAAGGCCGATGTTAAAACCCTGTCCAGTTTTATGAGAAACGAGCATCCCCAGACAATTGCCCTGATACTGGCACAGATGGATGCCACAAAATCGGGCCGGATTATTGCCAGTCTCCCGGAACTCCTTCAGGACGAAGTCATCAAGCGTATTGCGAATCTTGAAGAGGTGTCGATGGATATCCTGAAACAAATTGCGGATGTCCTTGAAGGCGAAATTCAGTCTTCCGGAAAATCAGGTCAAGTTCTGGGAGGTGTAAAACCGATTGCAGAAATTCTGAATCAGGCGGGCCGAACGACGGAGCAGGCTATTCTCTCCAGACTGGAAGAGTCAGACCCGGAGATGGCTGATTCGATACGGCAGCTTATGTTTGTTTTTGATGATCTTGCGAAGATTGATGACAAGGGTATTCAGGGAATTCTCAGAGAAGTCACGTCGCAGGATCTGGGTCTTGCCCTCAAGGCGGCGGGAGATGATATCAAGGATAAAATATTCAAGAATATGTCCGAGCGGGCAGTGGAGATGCTGAAAGAGGATATCGAGGCGATGGGCCCGGTACGGCTTTCTGATGTTGAAAAATCACAACAGGAGATTATCAAAGTGGCCATGAGGCTTGAACAGGAAGGTAAAATTGTCATCAGCCGTGGCGGCTCTGAGGGAGATACCCTGGTTTAGGGTGAAGGAAGGATGATGGAGGTAAAACCTTTTCCAGTCAGGGATTTTTCAAAGGGAGGCAATGCCTTTGACAGCCCCCGCGGAAAGAAAGAAAGTGCCCGTAAAAACGCGTTCCAGCCGCTTTTGAATCTTGAAAACGGGGAAGATAGTGATGCGGAAACGGGACGGGATGGCGGAAAAAAAGGTCTTGTGGAAACCGCGAAAGTTCAGGCAGAAAAACTCCTTGAACAAGCCAGGAAGAAGGCGGATGCTATCCGGGAAGATACCTATGAAAAGGCGTATGCACAGGGAGAGAAAGCGGGTTATGAATATGGGTTGAAAAAACTTGAAAGTATTCTGAATGCCTTTACCGAGGCTGTTGGGAAGATTAATTTGCTTTACAGAGAGATGATGCTTGAACAGGAAAAAGAAATTATTCCCTTGGTTCTTGCCATTGCCCGGAAGGTTATTCACACAGAACCAACCATTAATGCCGATGTTTTAAAATCCGTGCTCCACGCGGCAGTAGAACAGATTGCCCGCAAGGAGGACCTGAGGGTTCGCCTGAATCCCCTGGACTATGAATTCGTCAGGGAGAACCTTGACGCGTTTATTACGCCTCATGAAGAGTTAAAAAATGCGGTACTGGAAGCGGATTCCCGTGTTGATGTCGGAGGCGTTATCGTGGACCACAAGATGGGAAGCATCGATGCCCGTCTTGCCAGGCAGTTCCGTAAAATTGAAAAACAGTTTCAGAAAATAGTGGAAGACAACCTTAAAGAAAGTAAGCTCAAGGCCACGCCCGCAATTCCGGCGGGCAAAGGATCCGGCGAATGATAGCCTGGGGACACTATCAGCAGGCCCTGAAGACATTAAATCCGTTTTCTATTAACGGACGGGTCACGAGGGTTGTCGGGCTTGTTATCGAGGGAGAAGGTCCAGGTATATCCATCGGAGGCGTGTGCCGGGTATCCCCCCGGGGGATGGATCGTCACTTTCGTGCGGAAGTTGTGGGGTTCAAGGAAAATAAAGTATTGATGATGCCCCTTGGAGATTTGCGTGGAATTGAACCGGGATGTGAAATCCAGGTCGAACAAGAGACCGCCAGTGTCGGGGTTGGAGAGGCATTTTTAGGGAGGGTGGTGGACCCTTATGGCCACCCTATCGATGAAAAAGGTCCCATCCGCCCTGAAACAGAGTATCCGCTATATGCGGAGCCCATCAATCCCCTCCACAGGAGGCGCATTACGCAGCCGCTGGATGTGGGGATACGTGCCATAAATGGGATTTTAACTGTCGGGAAAGGGCAGCGTATGGGGATTTTTTCCGGATCGGGCGTGGGAAAGAGTACCCTGATGGGAATGATCGCGCGGTATACCGGCGCGGATGTGAGTGTCATAGGATTGATTGGAGAACGGGGCAGGGAGGTTCGGGAGTTTATAGAACGAGATCTGGGAGAAGAGGGGTTAAGACGCTCTGTCGTTGTTGTGGCTACGTCAGATATGCCACCCCTTGTCAGGATACGAGCTGCCTATATGGCCACGGTTATCGCAGAGTATTTTCGAGATAAAGGGAAAGACGTGGTGTTGATGATGGACTCGATAACCCGTTTTGCCATGGCGCAAAGAGAGATAGGGCTTTCCATTGGGGAACCCCCGACAACACGGGGTTACACACCGTCTGTTTTCGCCCTTTTGCCGAAGCTTCTTGAACGTTCGGGGATGAACCGTTCCGCGGGGAGTATCACGGCCTTTTACACCGTCCTGGTCGAGGGGGACGATTTTAACGAACCCATTTCGGATTCGGTCCGTTCTATTCTTGACGGCCATATCATGCTGACCAGGACACTGGCGGAACGTGGGCATTATCCCGCGATTGATCCCCTGAAAAGTGTCAGCCGGGTTATGGGAGATGTCGTCGATAAATCACAGCAGGAAATGGCCCGGAAGATTATAGACATCCTCGCGACCTATCGGAAAGCGGAAGATCTTATCAATATAGGCGCTTATGTTGCCGGGAGCAACCCGAAAATTGATTATGCCATCAGAATGATAGATGCCATCAATGCCTATTTAACGCAGCCTATTGAAGAAGGCGTTGATTCCGCGAAAAGTGTTCAGCAGATGCAATCCATATTATTTGGAGAGAAATAATGGCACCCTTCAGGCTTCAGGCTGTTTTGAATGTCAGGAAACTCGAGGAAGAGAAACTCCAGGGAGAGTTGAGTAAATTATTACGAAGCATACAGGAGGCGGAAAGGAAACTTAATTTCCTGAGGTTCCAGAAAATACAGAACCTTCGGGTGCTTCGGTCCAAGCAGGAAAAGGGACTGTCCGTGGCGGAGCAGGCATTGTATGATACCTATATCCGGGAAATTACTAAAAACATTTCTTCACAGCGCGGAATTATCGTTGAGCTCAAGCTATTGCGGGATAAAAAACGGGAGGAACTGATAGCGGCTTCGAAAAAGAGGAAGATGTTAGAAAAACTCAAGGAAAAAGGGATTATGGAGGCGCTTCGGGAGGATCAGTTACGGCATCAGGGTTTTATGGATGAGATGGGCGTGACACGGCACGCGAGCCTTGCGCGTGAATTAGAGCGGGTAACGCGACATGAGACGTAAATTACTTTGCATTTTAATAGTTGTATTTGCTGTAAGCCTTTTTATCAGGGTAAAAAATACCCTTATCCTGTTCCGGTTAACACAGGGGTTTGCCACGGTATCAACGGCGCATGCCGGGGAGCGTAAAACCAAAACAGATAAAACAAAAATAGCCCGGGGAAAACAGTTACCTTCCGCCACACAGGGAAAAGATCCTGCCACTGAGCTCACAGCAGAAAAAAAAGCCCTCGCGCTTGAAAGAGAGCAATTGCGGCAAGAGAAAGAAAGGCTGAAAATCCTTAAAAAGGATATCGAAACAAAACTACAGGCTTTAAAGGCCCTCGAAAACAAAGTGG
>JANTFN010000159.1 GCA_024763435.1 Thermodesulfobacteriota bacterium
ATCTTGTCGATACCGTTCCCGGCCTGATTATCGCGCATACTATCCTCACGCTTCCGTTTGTTATCATTACGGTGACCGCGACGCTGAAAGGCCTGGACCCCACCCTGGAAAAAGCAGCATCTACGCTCGGCGCGGGACCGCTGGACGTGTTTTTTCGTGTGACGCTCCCCCTGATAAAGCCAGGTGCGATTACCGGCGCTGTTTTTGCGTTCATGATTTCTTTTGATGAAACGGTTGTTGCTATTTTCCTTTCAAGCTCTCAGGCCATTACCCTTCCCAAAAAGATGTGGGACAGCATCCGTTTTTCCATTGAGCCCATCCTGCCAGCCCTTTCCACCATCTTGATTCTGTTTGCAATAGTCATGCTTATCTTGCTGGAAGTTATTTCCAAAAAGAGAAAATAGGGCCCTTGTATCTGTCTATTTAAGCGGGAGGTAGTATATTGCAACAGGGCGTTTTACAAACAGGTTTGCCTTCCGCTTTTACGCACTGACGAGGACATCAAATTTGTGTGAATATTTTTCGACAGAGGGCGTCTGTTTTATAAAGGGCATTAAAAGGAGGCCAAAAAAATGAAGAAATTTCTTGCTGGAATTATTATAGTAGCGGGTGTATTGGGTTTTGCCACTGCTGGACACGCGGGAATGTACTGGGGGTTTGGCATAGGCGGTTATGACAATTATTCCTGCGGCGGGTATGCTGTTCCCGCCCCTCCGATTGCAACATACACGCCGGTTGTTCCCTGCGCGCCACCTGTGGTGGTTTATAACCCTTACTATAGCCCTTATTCTTATGGGTCCTGTTACAGGCCTTATTACAGACCCCATCACTATAACGGCTATTATCATCGGCGAAGATACTGCTATGGCGGGGCTTATCACCCTGCACCGCGTCCTGTCCCTTACCGCCGCCGGCATTATCGGAACTACCGGCACGGGAGGAGATATGGAAACGGATGTAACGGCAACAGCTGCTCGATCCACCGCCACAGATAAGCCAGCAGGTTTTGGACGGTGTAAGGGCCAAGTGAGACAGATGCAAAAGCGAAAAGGATTGATATGAGAAGATCTTGTTATGGACTTGTGGTTTTTTTGATTTTTGCGCTTCTAACAGTACACAGCGTATTCGCAGGGGGGAAAATTCAGCTCAAAGACGCGAACGGGCAGGTCTTGCTGGCGCTTGAAGGGGCGGGTAAGGTTCTCGCGGGAAGTCAGGCCTACCAGTACAAAAAATGGGGAAGAAACAGGCTGAAACTGGTGGAAACAGGCACGGATCAGGGTGTTTTTCTCAAGCGGTTTGGCGTCAGACTTAAGATTCGGGACCTCAAGGGAACCATGTTGCATACGGTTTTAAAGGCGGGAATCATGCTTAAAATAAAAACGCCGGCTGGCGATAATCTCGTTATGATAAAAATGTCTCCGGATAAGGCTGTTGTTTCTGAAAATAACGGCCCAGAATTATTTACTGTTGCTTCTGACGGGGGTAAAATTCTTTTTAAGGATAAAACAGGTCAGGCTCGATATGTCCTGGAGGGAGAAACAAGGCCTGTCGCTTCTGCCTTTTTGTGTATTCCGGAACTTTCATGGCCGGAACGGATCGCGTGCTATTTGCTCTACCGGGACATCTTTTATTAATTCTCAGATATTGATTTGAATTGTCCTTTGTGTTAAAAGGGAAAGAATTAAAAGATGCGCCCATGGCTCAGTTGGATAGAGCGACGGACTACGAATCCGTAGGTCGGGGGTTCGAATCCCTCTGGGCGTACCAATGATTATAAGGGATTAGATGAGTTCAATCATCTAACCCCTTTTTTATGGGTAACATACGGGTAACAAAACCTTGATTTGACCGCTTTTTTACCCTTCCGGAGATACAAAGCCAATCGTTAGCCTTTGGCCGTTTATTCATCTTTCCAGATGAACAGGAATCGGGGCCTTCAGTATCATGGGGAGTGTAATGCTGACGGTGGTTCCCTTTCCTTCCTCGCTTTCAAGGTCCACGCGTCCACCCATATCCCGTATGTGCTGATAGACCAGCGTCAGACCCAGCCCGATCCGATAGGGCCGGGTGGTATAGAACGGGTCCATTACCTTATCCAGTTCTTCGGGTGGGATCCCCGTTCCGTTGTCTTTTACCTTAATCCACAAAATTCCTTCCTCAATATCGATACCGGTTTCAATGCGAATCAGGCCCTTTCGCCCCTCGGGAATGGCGTCGAGGGCATTTTCAATGAGGTTTGTAAAAACACTCTTGAAGCCCTGCCGATTCGCGCGGATCAGGGGAATCTGGTCATTTTTGGGGACCTCAATCCTGACATTTCCCCCTGGAATCAGGACCTCGACGGCCGAGAATTCCTCGCGTATTTCTTGAAGCAGGACAACCAGATCGATAAATTCGTATTCTTCCTTTGAGGAAATCTCGAAATCCGCTACCTGATCGATAATTCTCTCCAGCCGGCAGACCTCTTTAATAATTCTATCGATATAATCCTGGCATAAGGGGTCGGCAGGATGTTTTTTCTTTATCCGATAGGCAAAACCGCCGATAATGGTCAGGGGATTGCGGAACTCGTGGGCAATCCTGTCGGCAACTCGGCCCAGGGCGGCAAATTTTTCACTTTCGAGGAGCTGAAGCTGCAGCTCACGGATACTTAACAGGGAGTATATCTTGGCATACAGCTCTTCAACAGGTAAAAACCTGGAGATAGTCGTATCTGCCGCAAGCCCGAAAGCCGCCAGCTTCTGGGACTTAAGCGTTTCGCCGTCCAGCACCAGCAGAAGGATGCTCTGAGTTTCAATCTGGCCCTTCAGGATTTTGCAGACTTCGTGCGATTCAATGTCGGGAGGAGAGTCAAACAGAATAACAAGATCAGGCCTTTTTAGACTGGCCTGATAGATAATATCCGCGGTTCCGCCTTCCACGACATGAGGATGAAACCCACGTGCCTTCAAATACTTGAGAAGATTCTGTGCCTCAATGGAATGATCAAAGGAAAAGAGGACATTTTTTCTGCGAACCATGGACTGCCAAATCCTTCCGAGTGTTTGTGAATTAAGCCGCAATCATTTCTACCACTTTTGGGATTTAAAATCAAAATGTTTCGTATAAAAAACAAATGTGTTGGTTATTTCCCCGGATACATCTTGAAATTTACAGGGAAGCATACTATATAGCGTGCGACCATGGAGAGAGAAAATGAAGAAAGAACTTCACAAAATTAAAAACTGTCCGATAAGACTGGGGTGGGAGGAGAAATCCCTTCCTCTCATTGGAAAGATGGGGGTTATTGTCAATGATAAGGGGGTTTGTGCTATCTATTTCGGAAACCATCCAGAGAAGCGGGAAGCTATTGTCAGGCACATGAGAGGGGTGGTGTCGGGTATTTTCCTGTCAAACAGTCTTTTTAGGCATTCCCGCGTGTGGGAAGGGCTTATCGCTTACGTCCGGGGAGCGTGCCGGAAGGTCGATGTGCCGCTGGCGCCCCTTACGGGAACGCCTTTTGAGCGTAGTGTATGGGAAACCCTCGGGAAGATACCCTATGGCCGCCTTGTCAGTTATTCATGGGTTGCCAGGGAGTCGGGCCACGCGAAAGCCGTTCGCGCGGTTGCCAACGCCATCGGGAAAAATCCCCTCCCCATTCTATTGCCATGCCATCGCGTTATCCGAAAAAGCGGGGCACTGGGCGGGTTCTCGTCGGGTCTGGAGATGAAGAAGACCCTTTTGAAGATTGAAAAAGCCGTTTTCCCGCTTAAGGAAGCAGCATGCCGGGCATAAAAGAAAAATTAGATATCATGATTGAAAAAGAGGCGCGGGTTCCCACCCTGCCGGAAGTTGGCATCAGGGCCATGCAAATCGCCCTGGATGACCGGTTGGCCCAGAAGAAACTCGTTAAACTCATTATGCGGTATCCGGAAATTGCCGCCAGGGTGATACACCTGGCAAATTCTCCGTTGTTCGGTCTTTCTGGCCGTGTTTCTTCCATCGAGCGTGCTGTTAACCTGCTTGGAATAGCGCCTGTCAGGAGTCTTGTCCTTAGTATTTCCGTGTTGATTGCCATGAATAAAATGAAGAAACTGGCGTCTGTCCCTCTTTTCAGACGCCTGCAGGACAATGCGTTTGCCTGCGGTATTGCCGCGCGTCTTATTGCCGAGGCGGTGTCTTACGACCAGCCGGACGAGGCTTTTCTGACGGGATTGCTCTGCAATATAGGGTATTTCTTTATCCTCATACAGCTTGAAGACGAGAGGGATTTTGAAATTATCCGATCTCACCTGAACAATCCCCTTGACCCGGAAATAGAGGCCCGTGAAGAAAAGGCTTTCGGGTATTCTCACGCCAGGCTTGGCGCCCGGGTCAGCAAAAAGTGGCTTCTACCCTCATTCATGATAGAGGCGATCGCAAATCACCATACTGATACCGTCCATGAGCCGAATCAAAGTCGCGGCACCCACCTCACCCTGTTTATGCGCGGCGCCATTCTCTTGAATAATCTTTTTGATAATCCGGAGGGCCCCAAAAACGGCTCTGATTTTCAGGACTTTCTTGGTAATACCCTGCATGTTTCAAAGGAAAAAGGTGAAAATATCCTTGTCTCTTTCAACAAGCAGCTTTCAGAAGAAAGCGCCCTTTTCAAGCTTCCCACCAAACCGAGAAAGGGTTATGTGAGTCTCCTTCAGGAAGGAAACGCGAAACTCTATGAGATAAGTCTCGAACATCTGAAAACCGTTGAAGAGAAAAAGAGGCTTTTAAGGGAAAAAGAAGACCTGTCGGGGATGCTCGAGGCCCTGTTTAACCATTCCCCGGATACCATTGTGGCCCTGGATGGTGAGGGACGCCTTATTAAAATCAACGATAGCGTGGAAAAACTCATCAATATCCCGGCAGAGGATTTTCGATCGG
>JANTFN010000160.1 GCA_024763435.1 Thermodesulfobacteriota bacterium
GCCATGACGGTTTTATTCTATACCTTCCGGGAGCGTGAAACGGTCCTTAATATTCTTGAACATATCTCAGGCGCGCGGCTGACCCCGAGTTTTATGCGTATTGGCGGGCTGGCCAATGATGTCCCCGATAATTTCGAAACCCTTTCGATGGAATTCGTGGAAAAATTTCCGGAGTATATTGACGGGTATGAAACCCTGCTGTCCAAAAATCCTATCTGGCTTGAAAGAACCAAGGGAGTAGGATTCCTGAGCCGGGAAGACGCGTTGAGTTACGGGGTAACGGGTCCCACCCTCAGGGGCTCCGGGGTGGACTGGGATATCCGGAAAAAATTTCCCTACAGCAGTTATGAGGATTTTGACTTTGATATTCCTGTGGGGACGGTTGGGGATGTGTATGACAGGTACACAGTGCGCATTGAAGAAATGCGACAGTCCAACCGCATTATCAAGCAGGTTATTACAAATATGCCGTCCGGGGAGATTATTGCCGAAGACCCCGCGGTTTGTCTGCCGAAAAAAGATAATGTTTATCATGATATTGATGCCCTGATACGACACTTTAAGATTGCCTCCTTCGGTTTTGAGCCGCCGGCGGGGGAGGTCTTTTTCAGCGCGGAAAATCCGAAAGGGGAATTAGGCTTTTATTTGATTAGTGACGGATCGCATATGCCTTTCCGCATTAAAATCCGAAATCCCTCTTACTACAACCTCTCGGCGCTTCCCATTATGATTAAGGGAAGGCTGATTGCCGATGTGGTGTCGGTTATTGGGAGCATTGACATTGTTCTTGGGGAAATAGACAAGTAATGAAAATAGAACTGGCAAAAGAGACACGGGAGTAGGATAATGAGCGAAGTCCTATTCAGCAGCTGGAAGGGAAAGGTTGTTGACAACCGCGATAAAAAGGCGGACGAACAGGAACCTGTTGACAATATTTCAATTCCTGCTGGATTTTTTCAGGAAAGTGAATTTAAGGCATTTATGGGATGGGACGGGTTTTTAATAAACGATCCGGACGTCTCGATCATTGAATTATGCGAGGCCTTTCTGACAAAGGTTCAGGAAGAGTCCTGCGGACAGTGTATTCCCTGCCGGGTTGGAACCCGCGTCATGCTGGAAATGATCAGGGATATCGCCAACGGCAAGGGTGAAAAGGGAGATATTGAGACCCTGAAGTCCCTTGGTGAGACCATTCGCAGGGCATCCAAATGCACGATTGGCCAGACATCCCCCACGCCCGTGATTGAAGCCCTGACGCATTTCAGGGAAGAATTTGAAAAGGCAATTGAGGAGAAGAAGAAACTTCCTGCCAATGGGACGCGGTATGTCTCCAAGGTAACGGCACCCTGTATGAATGCCTGCCCTTCGCATTTGAATGTTCCGAGGTATGTGGAATTGATTAAGGACGGACGCTTTCTGGACTCTCTTGAGGTTATCAGGGAGAATACGTGCCTTCCGGGTGTCCTGGGCCGCGTGTGTGTTCGACCCTGCGAATCAAACTGCCGGCGGGCGAATGTGGATGAGGCAATTTCCATTAAATACCTGAAGCGTTTTGTGGCGGATTTTGAACGTGAAAAGCATCAGGCGCCGAGGCTTCCTGAAATTGCGGAGAAAAAGGACAAAAAGGTCTGTATCGTCGGGGCGGGACCTTCGGGTGTCAGTTGCGCCTATTACCTTGCCGAGAAGGGATATCAGGTTACGGTGATGGAGCGGTTTGGGGAACCGGGCGGTATGTCCGCTATGGGAATTCCTGACTACAGGCTTCCAAGGCCGGTTCTGGGGCGTGAAGTTGAAATTGTCCAGGCCATGGGGGTTGAGATTCGCTACAACACAATGGTTGGCCGGGATATTACCATGAAACAGATTCGCGATGAGTTTGATGCGATTTTTATTGCTGTTGGCGCGCAGGGCAGTTCTAACATGCGGGTCAAGGGCGAAGACGCGGGCTACAAAGGTTTTATCCCCGGTGTTAAATATCTTCTCGATATCAACCAGGGGCGTGATCCTTATCCCGAGGGAACAAAGGTTGTCGTGGTCGGCGGCGGAAATGTGGCGATTGACTGCGTGCGGTGTTCATCCCGTATAGGGAAAAAGGATGTTAATCTGATTTATCGGCGGACGCGTAAGGAAATGCCCGCGGATGAGGTCGAAATACGGGATGCTGAAGAAGAGAAGGTTAACTTTCACTTTCTCTGCAATCCCACGAATATTATTGAAAAAGACGGAAAGGTTGTCGGGGTTGAACTGATACGCATGGAGCTTGGTGAACCGGATGAGAGCGGCAGACGCCGGCCTGTTCCGATAGAAGGCTCGGAGTTTGTGCTTGATACCGACATTATTGTCCCGGCCATTGGCCAGGCGATTGATCTTTCTTTTATTGACGAAGATACGCAACTTGAGGTTACGCGGAAAAATACCATTGTTGTTGATCCTGAAACAAAAATGACGAGTGTTGAGGGTATTTTCTCGGCGGGTGACTGTGTAACGGGGCCGGGGGCCCTGGTCGCGGCGGCTGGCGGGGGAAGGACTGTTGCATTGCGAATTGATCAGTATCTGAGCGGTCAGCCGGTTAGGCGAACGGAAGAAGAGCTGATGGAGGATTTTTTTACCGGCATCGGCGTTTATGACGCGAAGGAAAATATTGGTATTCTGGATGGCCGTGAACGTAAACACCTTGCAATGCTTGAACCTGATGTCCGTAAATTCACTTTTGCCGAGGTCGAATCGGGATTTCCGGTTAACGAGGCCATAGAAGAGGCGGATCGATGCCTGCGTTGTTACCGTATTGGGCTGGTGGCATTGTGAAGGACGGATGGAATTTGATTGAAAAGGCGGGTAGAGAAAAAATGACAGCAATCCATTCTGGAGATGTTGCATGACAGTGCATTTGACAATCAACGGGAAAGAGATAGAATCGGAAAAGGGTAAAACTATCCTTGAAGCGGCGCGGGAAAATGACATCCATATTCCAACGCTCTGTTATCACTCACAGCTTCATCCTATCGGGTCTTGCAGATTATGTATCGTGGACATTGAGGGAATAGATATGCCCATGGCCTCCTGCACCACGCCCGTTTCGGAGGGCATTAAGGTCCATACCCAAACGGGTCGCGTTCAGAAAATGCGTAAAGAGGCCCTTGAATTGATTCTTGTCAATCATCCGCTGGATTGCCCCGTGTGTGATAAGGGGGGGGAATGCAGACTTCAGGACCTGGCGTATGAGCTCGAAATCAAGGAACAGCCCTTTCACGCAGGAAAACCCGAGCGTGAGATGGTTCCCTTTTCAACCCCGCTGATTCGTCAGTGGCGAGATAGATGTGTGCTGTGTCTCCGATGTGTCCACGTGTGCCATGAGCTCGTGGGGAATGGCGCGATTGATATCAAGGAAACCGGTTACCAGTCGGTTATCTTCCCGGTTGCCCCCGAACGGTGCCTGTCTTGCGGCGAATGCCTCTCCGTTTGTCCGGTGGGCGCGTTGACGGAAGCGGTTAACCCCTTTCGCGGGCGGGTATGGCAGGTTGAGCGAAAACAGACGACCTGCGGCCAGTGTTCAGTGGGGTGTCAGATGGAAGTCAGCACCTATGAAAACCGCCCTATCAATATTAAAACCGACGCTGTCGCGGACCAGCCGCCTAATTTTGGCAGCCTGTGTGTTCGCGGGCGTTTTATGTATGATTACGTCATGCATGAGGACAGGTTAACACAGCCGAAAATCAGGAAAGGGTCGGACCTTATTGATGTTGACTGGGATGCGGCCTATGAGGATGCTGTTAACCACCTCCGTGAGACAGCCGAGGCCCATGGCCCTGAATCGATAGGGGTTATCACGTCCGCGCGCCTGACAAACGAAGATATGTTTGCCATTCACCGGTTTGCTAAAAATGGCATCGGGACGCCCAATGTGGACAGCGCGCACCGATTTGATCTGGCGGGGCATCTTCCTGTCCTTGACGTATTACAGGATGGCAAGGCAGATTCCCTCGACGCGCTTCTTGCCTCTGATGTTATTGTTGTAACCGGCGGTGATATAGACCTGCAATCCCAGATAGTCGGGAACAGGATACGCTACGCGCAGCGTTTCAATGATGCAAAGGTTGTCGTGGTCAATCCCTTCAAAACGCGCCTGAATGAAATTGCCGACGCGAGCCTCGAGTGTGCCGCGGGGAGTGAAATCCCGGTCTTTTACGGCCTTTTGAAAGAGGTTTTCGTGGGGAAACCCGGCCTCAGCGAGGTTAACGGGGGTGATGCCCTCCTGAAGCAGCTTGAGGATTATTCGGGGGATGCCGTTTGTGAGGCCGCGCAGATTAGCAGCGATATGTTTGAAATTACCACGGGGCTCCTGGCAGAAAAGAAAACGATTTCCTTTGTTGTTGGAACGGGGCTTTCCCAGCTACACGAGGGATCTCAGACACTGAAGGCCCTGGCAAACCTTGCGATGGCCGCGGAGGCCGCGGGGAAAAAGACAAACTGGTACGCCCTTTCTGCTTCCGCGAACAGCTGGGGCGCCGCGCTGATAGGCGCGGGAACGGCCGCCGAATCCGTTGACACGAAGGCCCTGACTTATTGTGAAATGATTCAGGCCGCCGCGGAAGGGCGTCTGAAGGCACTCATTGTTGTAGAAGAAGATCCTGTTGCTTTTCTCCCGGATAAAAAATACGTCAGGGATGCCTTGGACAAACTCGACTTTCTGATGGTTGTTGATCTTTTTGAATCTGAAACCGCCGGCAAGGCGGATCTGTTGCTCCCGTCCGCAAGTTTTATGGAAAAGGAAGGGACTTTCGTGAATATGGAAATGGTCCTTGGAAAGGTTGAAAAGCTGATAGAGCCCGTGAATGGCAGCCAGGCTGCGGGGGAAATATTTCGTAAAATCGGGAAAAAGATGAAGTTTGATATGGG